>CACYEJ010000370.1 GCA_902773395.1 uncultured Ruminococcus sp. | reverse complement strand
TTTCCGGAGTGATATTGGTAGCAAAGATTTCTTGGTAATCGGAATCACCTTGGTATTTGTATTGCCAAGTAAAAACATCGTTTCCAGTTCTCAGTTCTATAGTGACTTCATCTTTTTCGCTGTTGCGGTACATCAAATCATGACCTGTGCCGATTTGTGTTAGTTCACCGTTTAAGTGTAAGCCCTTTTCTAATGTTCCCATGTCAAACGATTGCCTGAGCAGGAGAATTGCCTGAATTACACTGGATTTGCCCATGCTGTTTATTCCTGCGAAAACATTAAGATTTGATAATTCGATATTTAAATCTTCAAAACATTTGAAATTTTTTATCCTCAGACAGTTAAGCATATTCATTTTCACTCCCAATCAATTGACCTACGATACTTTTGATTTTCTTAATTCTTGATTTTACTGACGTTTTATCAGAAGCACGGATGGTATTTTGGAAATCATAACTATTACACAAACGAATAAAAGATTCTTTCAGCTCTTGCTTGTGTTCTATAAGCTTTTTAATTTCGGATGAATTCAGCGGCAATAAAACAACTGACCATGCTTCAAAAATTGATTTATTAACAGGGCCTCTGCGTCCTTCCGGATTGATGCGTCTAAAAGCGTATTTATCAAAAATCCGATAACTGACTTCCATAACATGTTCAAAATCAAAATAAATCTGCTCCAAGGTGTCTTTTGAAGCTTTTGCCAGATACTCCATACCCTTATTTAAATAGTCATCCAGCGCTATATACTCACTTTCAAGATTGAGTCGAGTGAATGCGACGAACCGCAAGCAAAATTCTCTGTCTAGCATTCTGTCAGAATGAATGCTGTAATCCGTTGCTTTTTTGAATGCGTTACTTTTTGACATTCTAAGTAAAAACTCTGCCGCTTGTCCTTGATAAAGAGCATTGCGAATTTCTTGGGAAGTTAGAACCAAACCTCCGGTGTTAATTCTTTTAAAGATATTAAACTTTACATTTTTCGGTGTTGAAGGATTAACTAAATATGCGCTCAAATTCGTTTCTTCGATTCGCCTTTGAAGCGCTCTCGGAAGCTGATCAAACTTGCATCCGTTTAAATCCTTTAAGAATTCCATTCCTGTCAACGCAAAGCTTTTATCAACAACATATTCCTTGATGGTGCCAATTCTTTGTAATCCATCAATTATTTGCCATCTATCATCATCCGAAGCGTCAAAATAAAAAGCGGGAAGAGGAATCTTTAAAAACAATGATTCTATCAATTGGCTCTTTTGTTTTTTGCTCCACAATCCGACCTTTCGTTGAAAGGAAGAATCAAACTCTAACTCATCATTTTCTATTCTTCTTATAATAGACTGAATGGTAATCTTTTCATTTTTAATATCTATTTTTGAAGGATCAAAAGGAATAACCTTTGTCGAGTCGTCTGATGAAGTGTCTTGCGAATCAGCACTGTCAGGTTCAACATCTTCGTTAATGACCTCTATGCCTTCTTTTTCAAAATAATCCAACATTTCAGAGAGAGAATCTTTTTCTTTATCCAACGTTATCAGAATCATAGACAAATTTATTTTATTGTCCTGTTTTCTGGCAAGATCGGTCAGCGCTTCTAATTCTCGGATTGTTTTGTCCTTAAGCATTCATATTCCTCCTCAAATTGAGTACAATAACTAGGGGTGTATGTTAAATGAGCTTAATATACAGGATTGAAATTCATTTGTATCCAAACAACGTTATAGATGATTCAAAACCATATTTTTGGTGTTTGCAATCATGCTTAGAAAATGATTGGTGTACTGAAAATGCAGGGTGGGAGTCTTCAAGCGAATTAGCTTGGGAATCTGCGTATTGTTTTTATAAAAAATATCATTTTAAAAAATCCAAGGAATGAATTTGTTTAAATTCTCTCTTTTTCATTATTTTAACATATTTAATTTGTTTTTTCAATCTATGTACCTGACGTATTACTAAAACTGCAAAGCACGTAATGAACTATTATATTATTATGGTCATTGTTTATTTGGTTCATTTGTTATTATATGTGCAATAATTCTATCGAACTGCTTACGAATCTCACCAAACTCACAATACAAATCCAGCGTTTTCACACGGATTTAGTTGCCACTCATTTGATAGGTATTGTCAGGGACAATTTGTTCGTCTGTTTTTGGAGAAGAGCAACATACCGGAATTCTTTATAAAAAAATAATATGGCGTTGCACGAAGAGCACCCCCCATAATCCCTGACGTTTTGAGCATTTTGCGTTTCACGGTATTACACGAAGTTTCATAGCGATAACACATCAATAACACATTTTTTTGAGGTGCGGGGTTCAA
>CACYEJ010000369.1 GCA_902773395.1 uncultured Ruminococcus sp. | reverse complement strand
TACAACACGGGAAATGACTTTATCTACCGTGACGACTTCAAGCAGACCGCAGAGGAATACGCAGAAGAAAGCGGTCAGCTCGACGAAGAAGGTAACCGCCTTTTCAAAAACACCGACTCAAACGGCAGATTCCATTCCGATTGGTGCAGTATGATCTATTCTCGCCTTATGCTTGCGAGGAATCTTTTGTCTGATGATGGGGCTATTTTTATTTCTATTGATGACCATGAGAACGACAATATGAAAAAAATTTGTAATGAGGTGTTTGGAGAAAAGAATTTTGTTGCTTGTGTAGCTTGGCAACGAAATTATGCTCCTATCAGCCTAAAAAAATTCTTTTCTGAAAGCCACGAATATTGTTTTGTATATGCAAAAACAATAGAATTGTTTAAAATGAATTTACTTCCGAGAACAGAAAAACAAAATAAGGATTACACAAACCCCAATAATGACCCCAGAGGTGTGTGGAAAGTTGGAAATTTGACAGTTGGTCCTGCAGTGGAGAAACAAGTTTATGAAATAATTGGTCCAACAGGAAAGCATTTTTTGCCACCAAGTGGATATTGTTGGCGTTTCACAAAAGAACGATTTGAAGAACTACGCTCAGATGGTAGAATTTGGTTTGGAACTGATGGGAATAATTCTCCTGTTCCAAAACTATTCTTAACAGAAGTACAAAATGGTGTAACACCTATGACATTATGGACTTTTGAAGAAGCAGGGCATAATCAAATTGCAACAAGAGAACTGCGTGATATCTTTGGAGCATCTATTTTTACAAGCCCTAAGCCGATAAAATATCTTACTCGATATATACAAATAGGTATGAATAAAGACGACATTATCCTCGACTTTTTCAGCGGCAGTGCAACAACCGCCCACGCAGTAATGCAGCTTAACGCAGAGGACGGCGGTCACCGTAAGTTTATAATGGTGCAGCTACCCGAACCGTGTGACGAAAAGAGCGAGGCATACAAGGCAGGGTACAAGAATATATGCGAGATCGGCAAGGAGCGTATTCGCCGCGCCGGAAGAAAGATAGAGGACGAATACAACTCCACTCTCCACTCTCAAAACTCCACACTCGACACGGGTTTCCGTGTCTTCAAGCTCGCCGACAGCAATATGCAAGATGTTTACTACACCCCCGCCGAAACAAGTCAGCAAATGCTGCTTGACTTTGAGAGCAACATCAAGGAGGACAGAACAGACCTTGACCTGCTTTTCGGCTGCCTGCTTGATTGGGGCTTGCCGCTGTCTATGCCCTATAAATCGGAGCAGATCGACGGCGTGACTGTTCACACATACAACGACGGTGATCTTATCGCTTGCTTTGATAAGGATATCTCTGAAAATGTTGTTAAGGAGATCGCCAAGCACAAGCCGCTGAGGGTTGTGTTCCGTGACGACAGCTTTGCAGACAGCCCGGCGAAGATCAATGTCGAGGAGATCTTCAAGCTGCTTTCGCCGGATACGAGGGTTAAGGTGATATGATGGATTTGTGTAGATATATGTCGTTTCAAAGGTTTTGTGAAATACTATTTAATCAAGAACTTGTGCTTGTAAAGCCTGAAAAGTGGAATGATGGATATGAGAATTATCTTTATCGTGTGATACAGAACAATGAAACAAAAGAAAAGGTAGTATCCTATTTACAAAGCAAGCAAAATAATGTATCTAATGAACAGATACAAGAAATGCTAACTTTTGTGAACGTAGTATGTGATTCTACGCATTGTTTGTGTTTTTCTAAAAGTATTGATTCAGAAGTGATGTGGAATGCATATAGCTATAATTCAAAAGCGATTATGTTGATTACATCAGATTACGAGATTGAAAAGCTGAATTCGCCAACGACAGGAAGTTTTGATATTAAGAGGGTAAAATACGATTTAGAAGATGTGGGGCTTGAAATGATGATGAATTTATTATCTGTTATAGATAATAGAGCATCTATCATAAACTATGATCAATTATTTTTACATAAAAGAAAATGCTTTGAGTATGAGAATGAGTTTAGATTGATAGTTTCTAACTCGCAAAACAGAAACAATGATTATGTTAGGTATCAAATAAAATGTTTAAGTGAGTTTATTAAGGGTGTAATGGTACATCCTTTAGCTGATGATTTTTACTCTTCTTTAATAGAAAAAATGTGTACAACATTTAATGTTAAATATCTTGGAAAATCAAAAATATATAATATAACTGAAATTTATTGAGGATAGTTTATGAGGCTACAGTTTAAGCACCAAAAATTCCAATTCGACGCTGCAAAAGCAGTTGTTGATGTTTTTGCCGGGCAGCCGTATCTTACCCCAACTTATATGATGGACAGAGGTGCGGATAAGTATTACCGGCTCACCGATACCGACGAGGATTTTACCGGGTGGGCGAATCAGAAATTGATACCCGGCTTGACCGATGACGTTATTCTTGAACATATCCGCACACTTCAGCGTGTAAATCAGATAAAGCCGTCCGATAAGTTAGAGGGCAG
>CACYEJ010000368.1 GCA_902773395.1 uncultured Ruminococcus sp. | reverse complement strand
CTTCGTGTCCTCAATATTGTAGAAAATTTGTTATGATGTTTCCTAAAAATATTAAAGCTATAGGAAGATATAATTCTATTTTCGGTATTGATAATGTTTATTTGCAAAATATTGATATGTTGAGGCAGCTTGCGAATTCTAATGTTGATCGCTTGGTTTTAAACATTTAATTAATTTAGCATTTTAATATGTTTTAAATCGCTTATACTCTATATATACAATGTATTATCACTTAAAAGGTAATATTAACAATACTGTAGTCAGCAGTTTAATTATTCTAAATTTAAAAAAGGAGAGAGTGTTAATGAAATTAGCACTTGGCAATTATTAATGAAAATAGTGACGCCTTTAAATTGTGTTGAAAATTACGAACGATTAGTAGAGGCTGGTGCTGATGAGTTCTTTTGTGGGTATAATTCACATAATTGGTTAGAACTTTACGCAAATATTGTTCCGATGAACAGAAGAGAGTATCTTCTTTCTGCTAATATTTGTTCTATTGAGGAGATGAAAATATTATCAGCATTAGTAGAAAAGTATAAGAAGCCTGTAAAAATAACATTTAATTCTCTATTTTACATCAGAGAACAGTATGATGAAATAGTTAAGGTTATTAAGCAGCTTATGGAATATAATTTTGATACATTTATAATTTCTGATATTGCTCTTATATTGTATTTATATGAGCAAAAAATTAATTGTAAGGTACATCTTAGTGGAGAAACGGCTGAGGTTAATAGTCTGATGATCGATATGTTCAAAGATTATAATATTACTCGTTTTGTTTTCCATAGAAAAAATTCTATTGAGGAAATACAGTCTTGTATTAAAAATTGTAAAGACAAAAATATGGAATTTGAAGCATTTATGCTTAATGAACTCTGTCCATATACAGGTGCATTTTGTGGTTCATGGCATTGTGATGAGCTTCTGCATATTTGTAAGCTGCCATTTCAGGTTAAGGATTGTAACCCGGATCTGAATTGTTTTGCAGATGTAGAAAGAAACATGAGAGTGTATAACAGAGCGTCAAGAGTTAATTTCCAAAAAATAAATGAATTAAGTGAGGAGGAATACAAATTTGGTGTTACTGGATGTGGTGCTTGCAAAATATGGGAACTTGAAAAAGCGGGTGTTGGTTTTTTAAAAGTTGTAGGTCGTGACAAAAAGCTTGAGTTGATAGAAAATGATATCAGAATTCTGCGAAAGTTAATTGATTCTGCAGGAAATTATACTGATAGCTCTGAATACAGCTCTTTTGTAAAAAAGGATATATCAAATAGCAATCAAATGTGCTATTACAGATAATGAAAGACTAACTATTAAAAGTCAACCCCAAAAAAGAAACTTTAACAAAAAGTTCAAACGGCAGGCTGATAAGGCAGATGAGACTTTTCAAGAGCAAAAATGAGCCTGACAAGTTTCTTTACGGCGTGAGATAATGCGACATTGTAGTGCTTGCCTTCGGCTCGCTTTTTAGCGAGGTAATCGGCAAAGGTCTTGTCCCAGGTGCAGACGTATTTGGCAGCGTTGTAAAGAGCATAGAGAAGATACTTCGAGCCTCGTTTCTCCATTCGGGCATAGCAGTTTGTAAGCCGCCCCGATTGGTATGTAGAGGGCGACATTCCTGCAAAGGCAAGCACTTTATCGGGTTTTGCAAAGCTCGAGAAGTCACCGATCTATGCAAGTATAACTGCAACAGTAGCATAACTGAGTCCCGGGATGGTCATCAGAGTCGTGCCGCTGGCATCAACAATTTTTTTAATCTCGATTTCAACTTCGTCTATCTGCTCGGTAAGATCTGCAATGAGCTTGATGGTGTGTTTAAGCTCCAACGATTTTGCAGGCATAACAGAGCCAATAGAGTGCCTTGCAGTGTCCCTAATCTGAATGACTTTATCTCTGCCATACCTTCCCCTTGAAGAATCGGAAAGAAGATTAGATAATCTTGTAAGATGTGCATTGGCAATATCCTGTGCCGAAGGAAATTCGGATAATAAGGCATATACAGACTTTATATGCAGTGTAGGAACGAGCTTTTCCAACTCAGGAAAGAGAATGGTCACAAGCCTTGAAACAGAGGTTTTGAGCTTGGCTCGCTCGGAAACCTTGTCAAATCTGTATCGGGTCATTGACTTTAGTTCTTCGTTCTGATATAATGTGCTTGTGTAGGGCTTAAGGTCTACGCAAGACATTAGTATAGAAGCAATCACGCGCGCATCTACCTTGTCTGTCTTCGTTTTACGGAGAGTAAGACTTTTTCGGTAAAGATTAGTGTGCAAGGGGTTCAGAAT
>CACYEJ010000367.1 GCA_902773395.1 uncultured Ruminococcus sp. | reverse complement strand
ATACTAATATGGTATTAGTTGGATCTTGCCAAAAACGGTTCAATTTCGCTTAAAAGTGTTTTGTCATTGTCGGGCAGATTTGCCGTGAATACTGCATTTGTATCATCGTCAACAATGCTCAGTACGCCTACGATTGAATGAGCGTCGATTTCGTAATTGTCAATTCTGAGCCTCATAGAAACGTCATCGTATTTGGTTGTGAGATTTACAAATCTTTTTGCATCTTCAAAAGATGATATATGAACTAATTTTGTAAACATATATATAACCTCCAATCGGTTTAATTGTGTTTGCTGAAAACCACCATTATATATTATCACTTTTTTGAAAAAAGTCAACGATTTTCATATAAAATATTGCCGAATTTTCTTGTTTTTATTCGTTAAGAAATTGTAATTTTTATGTTAAAGATATATTATTATACAAAAAATTGTTTTAAAAGGAGAAACAAAAATGAACTTTTCAATATATAATTTTGGCTGTAAGGTCAATCAATATGAGTCGCAGGTAATGACAGACCTAATGACAAGCCGTGGATATGATTATACCGATGACAAGGAAAATGCAGATATTATGATTATCAACTCATGCACAGTTACGGCTGTTTCTGACAATAAGGTAATGAAGCTGATACGTCATTTGCGAAGGAATAATGAAAACGGCATTATTGTACTCACAGGCTGCATGCCACAGGCTTATCCGAATTTGAAAGAGCAGTTTGAACAAGTGGATATTGTTTTGGGAAATGCGTTGAGAAGCGAGCTTCCTGATGAAATAGAGAAATTTCTTACTAATCGCACACAGATTATCAATGTGCATAAGTATACTAAAAACAGCGATTTTGAGCTTATGTCCGTGTCAAAATTTGAAGAGAGAACAAGGGCATTTATAAAGATAGAGGACGGCTGCAATCGCTATTGCTCATATTGTATTATTCCATATGCACGCGGTCCTGTACGCTCAAAGCCGATTGATGTGCTGAAAAAGGAGCTTGAACATCTTGCCCAGCACGGCTACAAGGAAATTGTTCTGGTAGGTATAAATCTATCTGCCTACGGTCAGGAGCTGGGGCTTCATTTATGCGATGCAGTGGAGTGTGCTTGTTCTATTGACGGTGTGGAGCGTGTGAGATTGGGTTCGTTGGAGCCTGAAAGAATGGATAGAGAATCAATTGAACGTCTTTCAAAGCTTCAAAAGTTTTGTCCGCAGTTTCACCTCTCACTGCAAAGCGGCTGCGATGCTACCTTGAAAAGAATGAACCGCCACTACACAACGGACGAGTATAGGAAGATTGCATCTGATTTGCGTGCAGCCTTTGATAATTGCTCGATAACAACTGATGTTATGGTTGGCTTCGCTGGAGAAACAGAGGAGGAATTTAGACAGTCAGTTGATTTTGTGAAAGAGATTGCATTTGCAAAGGCTCATGTATTTCCGTATTCACAAAGAGAGGGGACTGTCGCTGCAAAGGCTCCGAATCAGGTCAGCCAGTCAGTAAAGGCTCAGCGAAGCAGGCTGATGATTGAAGCGGCAAATCAGTCGAGAAAAGCATTTTTAGAAAGCCAAATCGGCAATGTAGAAAGCGTATTGTTTGAGCAGCCAACAAAGGACGGCTGCTGGGAGGGCTATACAAAAAATTACACGCCTGTAAAGGTTTCGTCCGATAGACCCTTAAACGGTGAAATTATCAATGTTAAGCTTCAAAAAGTAGAGGGAGATTTCTGCATTGGTGAGATTATTTGAAAATATTTAAAGAAATTCTAAAGTATGTTAATATTCTATTCATAAACATAGGGTAAAATCTTAATTGCATTATGGAAAGTGCATTTTGAGTTTAAAGAATTCAGAATTAAAAGTTGTTCCCCCCCTTATATTTAAATATCCGATAATTTAAAAACATCGGATATTACTAAGTACATGACGTACATAAGAAAGGAATTTTATTTTAATGAATAATTTTAAAAAGGCGGCTGCTATTCTGTTGGCTGCATCTAGTGTTGCAACTTATGCGGTAACTGCAAGTGCAAGCGATTTTCAAAAAGGCGATGTTGATAGAGATGGTTCTGTAACTGCTTTTGATTCTTTGCTTGTTTTGCGTTCTTCTGTTGGTCTTGCAGAGATTGACAATGAACAGATTGGTCTTGCCGACTTTGATGAGGACGGCATAATCACAGCCAATGATTCGCTCAAGATTCTTCGCTATAGTGTTGGTTTAGACGATGAGTATGTTAATACATATGATGAGCCTAATCAGCTATCAGATCCTGATATCCTTGAGCCTGCTGAGCTTGCTGCTCCTGCTGTGATTGAGTATCCCGAAATCACTACAAGAACTCAGGTTGCAGAAATGAAGGGCTGGTCGCCTCAAGACGTTGTAAATAAGGTTGGTCCTCTCTTTACTGCTGATCAGAGAAAGACAGGTATTCTGGCTTCCGTTTCGCTTGCTCAGTTTATAGTTGAGTCGGGTTATGGTCAGTCGAGATTATCGCTTGAAGCGAATAACTGCTTTGGTATTAAGGGTTATCCGGGTCAGGGCAATTGGTATGGTTCTGCTTGGGACGGTGTTTCGGTGTATAACATCAATACAAATGAGCAGAACACAGACGGCAGTATTTATGTTGTTTATGACAGCTTTAGAATGTATGATTGTATGGAGGATAGTATTGAGGACCATTCTGCATATTTGTCTACTTCAATGAACGGAAACAGGCTTCGTTATGAAGGTATCGTAGGCTGTAAGGATTACAGACAAGCTGCTCAGATTATTAAGGACGGCGGTTATGCTACTGCAATTAATTATGTTGATGTAATTTGCTCTGTAATTGAAAATTGGAATTTAACACAGTACGATGTAACAGATGAAGATGTTACTCCGGTGTATACTCCTGCTGCACCTGCTTCTGATACAAAGACTCTGTACAGAGTTCGTACAAGCTGGGACGATTGGAGATCACAGCTCGGTGCTTTTTATCAGATTGATAATGCAAGAATATGTGCAAATTCTAATCCCGGCTATAATATTTACGATGAAGAGGGTAACATAGTTTACTAACTTTGTTTGAAAAAATTTGTCACCACAAGGAGAAAGCTCTCTTTGCGGTGGCTTTTTATTTACGGATCTTTTACTAAAACAATCATTAAGGAGATTTAACAAATGAACTTATCGGCAGTATATCACATTTCAACGGATAATTATTGTTATCCATTAAACGAAAATGAACTTGTTGTAAAGCTCAGAACGGATTATGATATTGACAGAGTGGAGCTTGTTTGGGGCGATCCATTTGAATGGGGAATGTTTGGCGGAAACTCTTCGTGGAATGGTTCAAGTCTTAATATGACTAATACAAGCAATTTGCAGAACCATAAAGTATGGCAATCAATCGTGATGCCTAAGTATAAAAGATGCCGCTATTATTTTATTCTGCACAGTGGTGAAGAAACTGTCTATATGTTTGAGGACGGTTTCAAAAGCGTTGCGGAATTTACCAGCTACAAGGGCAGACGGCAGGATTTTTTCTTTCCCTGGATAAATCCCATTGATATTATAAAGCCGGCAAAATGGGTGAATGAAACTGTATGGTATCAAATTTTTCCAGATCGTTTCTGCAACAGCGGTACAGAACGTGGCATAAAATATCATAATTGGTCAAGTCCCGATAAAAAAGCAAGCAATGCGTATCTTTACGGAGGAGATCTCAAGGGCGTGATGAGTAAACTAGATTATCTGTATAATCTGGGAATTACCGGTATTTATTTTACTCCTATTAACGAAAGTCCCTCAAATCATAAGTACAACACGACAGATTACAATAAAATTGACGCCTCGTTTGGCAGCGATGAGGATATAAAAATGCTTGTTAAAGAAGCTCATCAGCGTGGCATAAGAGTAATGCTTGACGGTGTTTTCAATCATTGTGGAGAGCAGTTTGCCCCGTGGCAGGACGTCTTGCAGAATGGCAGAGAGTCAAAGTATTTTGATTGGTTTATTATCAATAAGTTTCCTTTCTCGAAGCCGGGTGGTAAAAGTAAAAGGGGAGAGTATTACTCATTTGCTTTTGTTGACAATATGCCAAAGCTTAATATGAATAATCCTGCGGTAATCGAGTACTTTGTAAATGTTTGCAAGCGTTGGGTAACTGAGTATGATATTGACGCAATTCGTCTTGACGTGTCCGATGAGGTTTCTCATCAATTTAACAAGCAGCTTAGGAGAGCGTTGTTGTCGTTAAAAGAAGATTTCTTCATATGTGGTGAAACGTGGCATAATTCCATTGCTTGGCTGCGTGGTGACGAGTTTGATTCTATAATGAATTATTCGCTACAGGAAATTATCATCAGCTATTGGCATAATCTTTCAATGACAGCAAAGGACTTTGAGTATCAAATTAACTTTTGTTATGACCAGTATCCAATTCAGACAAATAATGCAATGCTCAATTTGCTTGATTCTCACGATACAATGCGGCTGATGACAAGCAGCAATAATAATGAGGATATCTTTTACCAAAAATTGACAATGTTATTTACACTGAACGGTTCAGTCTGCATTTACT
>CACYEJ010000366.1 GCA_902773395.1 uncultured Ruminococcus sp. | reverse complement strand
CGCTTTCATTGTAAACGGCTGCGCGGGAATTATGAAAAAATGGCTAGACGATAATTTTGAGGAGTCGCCTGAGGAGATATCCGAGTTGGTTTTAAAAATCATATCGTCAAGTATAAAGCAGTGTATTATGTGAAAATATGAAGCTTACGCAAAACTTCATGCTTGTTGGTGTATATATCACAGAACAGTTTTTTTATGCGTGTAAATATTAGATAAGTGTGATATTGACTTTTTTTTCGATTTTTGCTATACTATTGTGGTGCTGCGAGTCTGCTTTCAAACAGATTTCAGCAAATTTGCTATTGAAAAACAGCACTGTAAAAAAATAATAATACAAACAAAATTGGCTTCATAACAAGGCAGTATATTTATTGTCTTGTTACTTTTGTGTCAAAAATAATTGAGATTAGTTTTTTAAGAAAGGGTGTGTAATTATATGGTTCGAAAAATTTTAAAATACATTGGTAAAATTGTGGTATCGGCTGCGCTTGCTTTTGTGGTTCTGAATCTTTTTTGCTGCATATATTCCAATGTTCCGCCGCATAGTAAAAATGAAAATGGCTCTACTGATTTTTCAAGACCGCCTAACTCTTTTTACTCCCGATGGACAGAGGGCGGAAGCTTTGGTAAGACTAACAACGAAGGTCTTTACAACCTCTATGATTACGAAGAGGGTATGCCTGTTGATGTGATTATTATGGGAAGCTCACACGTAGAGGGTACATATGTTCCGCTGGAATATGGTATTGCTGCCAGATTGGACGAACGCTTTCAGGATAAAACAGTTTATAATCTCGGAATGGCGTCGCATACTTTTTTTAACTTGCGCAAAGAATCTTGACGCTGCTCTTACAAGGTATGAGCCTGAGTACGCTGCGATACTTGCGACGGATTTGTTATACACCGATGATAAATTGAGCCGTGCAATCACTGGAGATATTGGGGAGCTGCGTTCCTATACCTCAGGACCAATTGCGCTAATAGAACGTATTCCATATGCAAGACTTCTTTACGATAACTGGGATAAGTCAATTGAAAACACAATTAATTCAATAAAAGGTTCGAAATCAGAAACCTCTGATGAAATAGATCCGTCTGAATATCAGAATACCGAGCAGCTTTTGGACCAATATCTTAAAGAACTGCATGATGTAGCCGAAAGTCATGATGCTAAGCTGATAATTTTCTATGATCCCTCTACATCTTTAGATGAAAACGGATCTCTCGTTTTAGGTGACGGAAGTGATCCGGTTGAATTATTTAGCGATTTGTGCGACAAAAACGGTGTTCTATTTTTAGACATGAGCGAGCGTTATTTGTCACAATACAATAGCAGCTATGTTTTACCGCATGGATTCTGGAATTCCTCAGTTGGAAGCGGTCATCTTAATAGGTATGGACACAAAATGATATCCGATGAGATTTACAGCTTGATTTCGGAGGTGGAATAATGTCGTTTGCTTCGATTGGGTTTTTAGTATTTTTTCTTATAGTGTTATGCTGCGCTGCTATTTTAGAAAGACATTTTTCTGAGTCTGTAAAACAAACATTCCTGCTCATCGCCAGTTATTTCTTTTATGGCGTATGGGATTGGCGGTTTTGTTTTCTCTTGCTGTTTGTAACAGTAGTTTCATATTTTACGGCGAAGTATTCTAAGAAAAAGAGTGTATTTGTTGCAGGTGTTGTAGTGCCGCTGGTAGTATTAGGCTTCTTTAAATATTTCAATTTTTTTATAGACTCTGCGTCTGCGCTAATCGGAAAAGAAATAGGAGCGTTGAATATTATACTGCCTGTAGGAATTTCATTTTATACTTTTCAGGCACTCAGTTATGTTATTGACGTACGCAAAGGAAAGCTTCCTGTAGAAAACAATTTTATAAAATTGGCTTTATATATCAGTTTCTTTCCGCAGCTAGTTGCAGGATCGATTGTCAAAGCTTCTGATTTTCTGCCGCAGCTTAGTGAAAAGAGAAGAGTTAAATTCGAAAACATCAAATGGGGAATACAGGTATTCGTTTTTGGATTGTTCAAGAAAATAGTTATAGCAGATCATATCTCGGTTTTTGTTGATGATGTGTACAGTAAGCCTGTGGCGTTTCATTGGTTTTCTATTATTTTAGCAACGATATCTTATTCAATTCAAATCTATTTTGATTTTTCGGGTTATTCAGATATGGCAATCGGCTGCGCAAAATGTCTTGGCTACGACTTTAAAAGAAACTTTAATTTACCATACATATCACAAGATGTTACAGAGTTCTGGAGAAGATGGCACATCAGCTTGTCAACATGGCTCAGGGAGTATATTTATATTCCGCTGGGCGGTAATCGTAAGGGCAAAGCAAGACAGTATCTCAACCTGTTTTTAACAATGCTTATTGGCGGATTGTGGCACGGTGCTAACTGGACGTTTGTATTTTGGGGCGGCATTAACGGAGCTGCATTATGCTTAGATAAGATTATGCCCAAGAATAACAAGTCAAAGGTGTTGAAGGCACTTAAAATTTTCTGCACGTTTATATTTATTTCTTTTACATGGATTTTCTTCCGCAGCGATTCTTTTGCTATTGCGTGGGAAGTAATAAGAGGAATATTTACCTTGCAGAACGGAGTACTCCAGCCCTTCTCATGGTCATTTGTTGCACTCGCAGTATTGATAGCCGGAACTGTCGCAGCGGAGGTCAAAGCAAAAAATACCCATTCAAATGATGTTGATGGTTTCTATCCAACTGTTGACCTTAATACTATTCCCGGTTTGACAATATTTTTTATTGCAGTTGGTTTGATATTAGGACTTGCCTTTACAGGTGAAAATCCGTTTGTATATTTCCAATTCTAAGCTATATCAAATTTAATAATAGTATGATATATCTGTATTCTTTAATGGATACAGATATTTTTTAGCTGTACTATAATCACTGTCCACAACTTTAGCGTTTTTTGAGTACAGCGAAATTTTGCAAATCCCAGATGTAATGGGATAAAACGCATTCTCTGAATTTTTGATATTTCCTTAAGTTGTG
>CACYEJ010000365.1 GCA_902773395.1 uncultured Ruminococcus sp. | reverse complement strand
GGCGAAATAGTAATTCTCACCTTGTCAATAAATATGCTGCCGTCCTCGTTAATATCCGTATGAATATCAATTTTTTTTGTTTTAATATTCATGCTGGATATACATTTTTCAATCAAGCTTCTGATATTATTTTTAAAGATATCCTCCGTTGTGCGGTTAAGCCAATCTGTCTGCTCCGAAGTAAGCTCTGATTCGCTTTTTATTTCAAAATCAGGCGGTTCAAAGTTTTCAATTGGAGATACAAAACACATCACTACAATCAGCCCCAAAACAAAATATACGGCTTTCTTCACATTTCCCTCAGGCATCAGATTTTCTGCAATCGCCACCGCCGCCGCACAAACACACAGCTCGATAATCCAAAAATTTAAATCTTCCATTTAACCACCAACTATTATAATAATTGCTGTGCTGATAATATAAATCACCATTGTACAAAGCAATATTGCACAAATCGTAGAAACGACTGCTGCCAACGAATTAAGCAGCGAGGACGTTTTCCCAATATTAAACACATCACATACCGACACGCTCACCGCAATCACAAACTGCCATATCATACACTTTGCTACAGCCGGCAGAAATATCGCAAATACTGCCGCCATTGCCGCAACTCCCACACCCGATTTAAGCACGGTTACACAACTTACTACCGTCTGAAAGGCATCGCTCAACGCACCGCCAACAAGCGGTACAAAATTGCTTATCGCAAACTTAACCGCCTTATTTGAGAGGCTGTCCTCTGAAACGGCTACAATAGATTTCATCGTCATAAAAGCCACAAACAGTGACATACAGAATGTTATTATCCACCTTATTGTTTTCTTGAAGAGATTTATTATACCGTCCAATGAAACCTTTGTAGATACAGATATTACAATTGACATTGAAATAATACACTTTAACAGCGGAAGAATTATCTTCGATTCGATTTGTAAAATTATGCTGCTGATATAAATCATTATCCCATAGTACATTGTTCCGCTGACAGGCTGACCTGATGATATAATTAACGCTGATATCACAGGAACATAAACAAGCATAAAGTTACCGGCGTTTACTATTGTTTGTGACAATGTGTTAATCAGCGTGAGCATTGGCGTAGCAAGCACCGACACCATGCAGAGTGCAGATACTACCGAAAGGGTGCCGCTCAACGAGCTGCTTAAAGTGCTGCTTTTCAACGTATCAAACATAGCGGTAAGAAGTATTATTCCAATTACACAAATCATAATTCTCAGAGGTTCGAAAAGGTTTTCCTTCAACAGATACGCAATCCCCTGAAACAAGCTTTCTATTGTAATATTATGTATGCCGTCCGGCTTAAATGAATCAAATTTTATTTTGCATAGAAAATCTTTTGACTCCTCTGGAATATGATAATACAGCTCATCTGCTCCAACCTCATTATAAAGCCTGTCTATAATTTCGGCTGTATCGGAACTTTCTGTGATATCCTCTGCACTTACAGAAAACGTATTTAAAGACAGAATTATTGTGAGCATTGTAAATAATAATATAAATCTGCAAACGCCATGTTCCATACTCTTTCACTTCCTCTTATCTGTTAATACATTTATATTCAATCATTGTAAAAGATATTCCCCCGAATCATAACATCGAGGGAATAAAGAGAAATTTATTTTAGCTTAGAGAAATACAGGCTGAAGCTGCTTATGTTCAAGTGCCATTTCCAGTGCCTTTGGAATGAGCGTAAAATCAGCTACTAGAGAGTTTGGCTTTTTCTCATAGTCGTCCTGCTTTAACGGAACAAAGTAGATATTCTTCCTGTTGAGCATATAGCCAATGTTTTTCGCTGTAGCGCCAAGCGCATCGTTCGTTGCAAGAGTTATCAATACAGGACGCAAAATTCTCAAATGCGACTTTGCCGCCATTGTAACAGCTGTGTCTGTGATACCATTCGTCATTTTTGCGAGCGTGTTGCCGGTACATGGCGAAATTAGAATGATGTCGCAAAGCTTTTTCGGGCCTATAGGCTCCGCTTCCTTGATTGTGTGAATAACCTTTTTGCCGGTTATCTCCTCAACTGTTCTGACAATATCCTCACTGTTGCCGAAGCGTGTGTCAACACTGTAGGCGTTTTCGGACATTATCGGCAAAATATCATAACCCTGTTTCACAAGGTCTTTCAGCTGCTCTATTGATTTATTGAAAGTGCAGTATGAACCGCACATTGCATAGCCGATTGTCACCTTTTTCACGGTGATTCCTCCTCTATCATATTGTAAATAGTATTTTTTATAATCTCTCCTGCCGTAACAGGAGCAACCTTTCCCGGAAGTGACAACGCTTGAATGGCAGTAATCCCAAGCTCCTTAGCAGCATTGAAATCAACTCCCCCAGGAGCAGACGCCAAATCTATTACCAGTGAATTCTTAGCTGCCTTAGACAATGTATTGATGTCAAATATCATTGACGGAATAGTATTAAAAATTAAATCATATCTGCCGCTGATTGCTATATCCTCCGTGTGTATCGGATTATAGCCGTTGAGTCTAATCCATGTTAAATCATTAAGCTTTCTTGCACTTACTGTCACATTTGCCCCAAGTGCAGCAAGCATCTTTGACAGTACCTTGCCGATTCTTCCATAGCCGGCTACCAAACAGCTGCTTGAATTGATTGTTTTCTGATAATTTCTCATGGCTATCTCAACAGCACCCTCGGCAGTTGGAACAGCATTCAATACCGCTAGCTCTTCACGGTCAAGGTAATCAAAAATCTTCGACTCGGAATAGTCACCTGTTTTCATTAAAAGTCGGCTGTTAGTACAAAAAATATGTTTACTCTTTATGATATCACATAATTCTCCGTCAAGCGGAATTGCAATGTCACTGAGCGGCATAAATAGAGTTCTGCCGTCCTTGCTCAGCGGCATCGGAAGTATTACACAATCACTTTTCGACACAGCCTGAGCAAGACTTGAGTAATCCTCTTCTACCATATCACATTGATCTACTCCATAAAACGTAACATTTTTTCCGTCTTTCATCATTGACAGACCAAGATATATTTGCCTTTTATCACCACCGATAATGCAAAACTTATTTATATCAAACACATTGTTACCTCCAAGAAAATATTATTTCTCAAATAACCGTTATCTTTCTGAGCAATAACGGCTATATCATTATATTATGTTGAATTGCTGAAAACGTGATATTTAATGTAATGTTATTTTCTGTTGCTGTGTGGTTTAGAACTCTAAAATCATTATTTCAAATAAAGAATTTTTATAGTCAAATTAAACAAATTTTAGAAAACGAGTTGAAAAATTAATACAAATGTGATATTATGTAATTGTAGATTACGTGAATATTTGTTTGATTTTACAAATACCATTGCACTTTAGAAAGAAGGATTCACTTATGTCATTCAAATTAAAAGCGAAAAAACTCTGCTCAGTGTTACTTGCTGCCACAATCCTTGTCGCATCACTTGCATGCTGCAATAATGAAACAGAAGAAAGTAACTCTGACAGCACAGAACAAACAGCAAGTACAAGTTTCACCTCAACCGATCCGTTAAATGGCGAGGGTAAAAACGGTACTATTAAGCTGAAGGTTTGGTCACCGGAGGCTGCCGTTAGTCTTTTTATAAAACAGTGTAAAGCCTTTTCTGAGGAAATGAAGGTTTACGGCGATATTAAGATTGAAGTTGTTCCGCAGGGTGAAGCTGAGGCTGCAACAACTGCACTTACTGATATTGAATCTGCTGCCGATGTTTTCGGATTTGCTTGTGATAATCTTGATAAGCTTGTAAGAGCCGGCATTCTGATGAAGATTACAGGCGAAGATCGACAAATGGCTGAGGAAACAAACAGTGCCGGTTCGATTAGTGCCGCAAAGATTGGCGACACACTTTATGCGTATCCGGAAACAGGCGACAACAGCTATTGTTTAGTTTACGACAAAGCAGTCGTTTCCGAAGAGGACGCAAAAACTCTGGAGGGCGTTTTGAAGGCTTGTAAGGCTGCAAACAGAGATTTTATAATGGATGCCGGCGGAGGATTTTACGCTTGCCTTTTCCTGTTTACCGGTGGATTAAGACCAGCTGGTCTTGAGAAAGATGGATATACGCAAAAATTTAACGATTACGATGAGGCTCAAGTGGTTAAAACTATGATGGCTTTCCGTTCATTATGTGCCGCTTATAAGGATACTTTCAAAAGCGGCAGCGTTATCAAAATATGTGACGGCTTTAAATCGGGAACCGTAGGCGCAGGTTTTGACGGCTCGTGGGATTTTAAAGTTGATAAGGAAACTCTTGGAAGAAGAGCTGGATTTGCAGTTTTGCCTACTATTAACATAGACGGCAAGGATACACCAATCATCAATATGTTCGGTTATAAGCTTATTGGAGTAAATGCGTTTACTAAATATCCTGCAACCGCTAATGCACTGGCAAAATATCTTTCCGGTGAACAATGTCAGCTTGAAAGAGCTGTAGAGCTTAACTGGGGTCCTTCAAACAATGTTGTTGCACAAAGCGATACCATTAAGAACGATGAAGCGATTTCTGCAATATTGGCACAGGCTGAAAACTCCGTGCCGCAGGTTGAGTTATCTGCTACATTCTGGGCACCGCTGCAAACTATGGGCAAAAAGATTGTAGCCCTCGAAGAGCCTTTGACCGAATCAGACGCAAAAGCACTTCTTAAACAAACAATAGCAAATATACGTGACGAATAAATAATAAATGTTTCTTTGCCGATTGTCGGATTTATTTTCGACAATCGGTATTTTTTTGCGTTATGGAAAGTATATATTTACAGAGGTGAGCTGATGAATGTTTAAATCAATCAAACTGCAAAAACTGCCTTTATTTATTTGTATTATTCTGGCAGCATTTTTGTTAATGAGTTTAAGGCATACAGAGAAATCAGTAGAAATAAATCAACCGGTCAATGCTGCTATAAAACAATCAGAAAAGAACGAGATAAATATTCCAATCATAATGTATCATGCCGTATCAGATGTATCCAGTATTCAAGGGGATTATGTGATATCCTCTCAGGAATTCGAAAATGACCTGAGGTACTTAAAAGGAGAAGGCTATAAAACGATTTTTATAAATGATATTGTAAATTTTGTAAGCGGCAACGGTAAACTGCCTGATAAGCCTATTGTGCTTACCTTTGATGACGGCTATTACAATAACTATCTTTATGTGTTTCCACTGATAAAGAAATACAATATGAAAGCGTCTATCTCCCCTGTTGCTTATTTCAGTGAAATGTATACGGAAAGCGGCGAGGTAAGCGAATGTTATTCACACTGCACATGGCAGCAATTAAAAGAAATGGCTGAGTCAGGATATATTGAGCTTGGCAATCACTCTTATAATTATCATGCGTGTGACGGCGTTCATAACGGAATAGGTCAAACAAATGGAGAGGGTGACGAAGATTATTCGAAAAGAATTACAGATGACTTGACCACAGCACAAAACATGATTTTTGATAACACCGGTGTTCGATGTGAATTCATAGCTTATCCTTTCGGAGTTTACAATGATAACACAGAAAAAATAATAAAAGCTATGAATTTCAAGGCTGCCCTCACCTGTGCAAGCGGTGTGAACAGCATAAAAGAGGGTGATATCGAAAAGCTTTACAATCTGAAAAGACTAATTAGACCGCACAACAGCGGAATTGAATCTATATTAAGCAAATGGAGCTGATAAATATGTCAAGTGTTTTTATAAGTCCTTCCGTACAGGAATATAACCGTTTTGCCGGAGGAGGCAGCGAAGAGTATTATATGAATCTTATTGCAGATGAGCTTGTACCGCTGTTGATTGAAAAGGGTATTTCCGTGGAGCGAAATAACCCAAACGACAGCTTAGACAATGTGATAGCTCAATCAAATGAATCATCAAGAGATTTACACCTTGCCATTCACAGCAATGCCGGCGGCGGTGAATACGCTGGGCGTTCAAAGGGTGTTGAAATCTACTATTATACAACAAGCGAGCAAGGAAAACGAGCTGCTGAAATTATTGCTAGAAACTATAAGGAAATGTATCCTAACCCCAATGCAGTACGGATAATACCTACAACGGAGCTGCGTGAGCTTCGAAAGACAAAAGCTCCGGCTGTACTCATAGAGGTGGGGTATCACGACAACCCTGAAGAGGCAGAATGGATTAGAGAAAATATCTCCGTCATTGCGGAAAATTTAGCGGACAGTGTTTCGGAATTTTTAACTGAATAGATTTATTTCAATAAAAAACACCTATACATTTCGGCTTAACAGTTTGAATGTATAGGTGATTTTTGAATTTTATTTACAATATGTTTATATATTAGCTTCTCTCAGATAGTAAAATAAATATGAGGAGGATTTTAAATGAATGACAAGAAAACTAATAACAAAGGATTAAAACTATTTATGAATACTATCAACATTATTCTCGGTGCAATGTTTTTTGTTTTGTTTGTGCTGTTTTTCCTTCCGATATTCGGTGGTGTTCTTAATATCGGTAATATTACCGGAATGATATTTTGTATAATAATGCTTTTTGTAACTTGGGGTAATGCTCTATTTATGAGGCTTGTCAATGCTCTTAAAGAAAATACGGCTGGAAAAATAATCGTTACTGCCGTACCAATTTTATTCGTGTTGGGAATAATATACGTCGGCTTTCTGTCAAGCCTTATTATTCACGCCGACAATACTGCACCAAAGGATAATTGCACTGTTATTGTTCTTGGCTGTCAGGTGCGTGGAGATCACCCGTCGCTTATGCTTCTGGAAAGAGTAGAAAGTGCCAGGGATTATTTAAACGCTCACCCCGATGTACCATGTATTGTTACAGGCGGCAAGGGTGATGATGAAAACATCAGCGAAGCTCAGTGTATGTATGATATCCTTGTACAAATGGGCATTTCTCCCGATAGAATTTACATGGAGGACAAAGCAGTTGACACTGTTGAAAATATCAAATTCAGCAAAAAAATTATCGAGCAAAATAATCTCAGTACAAACACCGCCATTGTTACAGATATTTTTCACGAGTACAGAGCGTCAAATATTGTAAAGGAAGCCGGGCTTGTATACGGAAGTGTACCAGCCGATTGTGTGTGGTATTTGCTGCCTACTTTTTACGTAAGAGAGTTGATTGCAATAACTGCTGCTTTTGTAGGCTTGGCGTAAATATAGACTTTAAAACGAAATCTCAACAACCCTATTTTCTTCAAGCGACTTTTTGACATCTATTATCCTTTGATTGGACGAGCCCCTGAACTGCAAGCTTAGTGTTCGCAGCGACAAAACAAATTTTCCGTCAATAAGATAATCGCACTGTTCAAGAAGCCGCTTTCGTTCTGGGAATTTTTCAAAGCTGTTTAACAGCTCCTCAAATGTAAAGCCTGTATATGAGAGGACATTCAACCCTCTTTTATGAATTTCAACAGCCAAATCTGCCAATGCGTCTGCCTGCATAAACGGTTCTCCTCCGGAAAAGGTCACTCCCTTTAAAAGAGGATTGGTGTCTATTGCTTTAAGAAGATTCTCCGGGTGGCTAATATAACCGCCGCCAAAATCATGAGTTTGCGGATTGTGACAACCCTCGCAGTGGTGTGGGCAGCCTTGAGTAAAAATAGTCATTCTAATTCCCGGACCATCAACTATTGATTCTCTGATAACTCCGGCTAGACGTAAATCTTTCATTTTATCATTTCCTTAAAGTTTTTTACAATACAAAACAGGCAAGCTCTATAAAGACGCCTGCCTATTTTGACATTTCTTATGGATTTCCAAAATATAAAATTCGTGTCGTTCAAACCGTTTTAGGGATACGGGTTGAATAAGCGGTTATTATGCCGTATTGAATATGTCGGACGGCTCATTGAGAAAACGATCCACAGCCTTTTTATAAATCATCGCTTCAACAAGCTTCGGCAATTCAACTTTATCGTGGTGCCGATTTACAGCATAAATACAAGACATTTTTTTATAATGTGATTACAGAATGTTTAGGGAACATTCAATTGATTATTAAAAATATCTTAATATT
>CACYEJ010000364.1 GCA_902773395.1 uncultured Ruminococcus sp. | reverse complement strand
CCTTCGCTATATCAAACGAAGTCGCCCGATTCTCTACACCAATCTTCTCACCAAATGCAAACTCAACGAATACCTTGCCGATATTGATAGACAGGCGCAGAAGATGTACGACGAACTTGTGCAGGCTTTCGCAAAGGAAGAAGGCTGCACTGAGCAACTAAAAGCTACTAATCAAATGCTATGGGTACGCAAGATGAATAACGCAGTTCAAAGAGCGAGAGAGATTGTAAACGCTGAAATAATTTATAACTAACACGAAGGCTGATGTTTTCCTTTTGGGATGATATCAGCCGATTTTTATTGATATCCGTTTTTATGTACCTATATTTCTTCTATAAAAAACTTCATAAACATTTTTTAGTGCATATAGTACGCACTATGTGCGAGGACTATAATAGTCCCAATAGCTATTGCCTCAAGAAGATTTCTGGGTTATAATCAGATTACCAAAGCAAGATTTAGGAGTGAAAAAAGTGATACAAGACAAAAAGGCAAAAGAATCGATTGTGCAAGCATACAACGGAAAAACTATTCAGAAAGAAGAAATACCCAAAAACGCCTTTTCACAACTGTTCGATGAAATGTTGAAAGCATATATTGATCCAGATAATGAATACGGCGAGCCTGTATTGACTAAAAAGGAAATAGGTAAAAGATTGGGAATAAGTCAGTCGTTATTTCAAAAAAGGATTAACTGGGAGAAACCATCAACGTGTAGAGATACTGTAATTGCAATATGTATGATATTAAAGGCTGATTTACCAGTTATTAATGAAGCATTATATTTACATAATATGCCGGGGTTGGATCCTGACTATTCCAGAGATGCTGGACTTCTTGAAATCGTATACAATTACAGTGAAAAGCCACTCACTCTTGATATAATAAATGAGCGGTTAAGAATAAAGAATATTGATCCTTTGTATATTCCTCATCGTGGAAACAAGAAAGTAAATACGTCGAGATTATCATACAAAGTATTAGGAAAAAAAGCACGCATTTTTGAAGATGATCTTCTGCATCGGGAAATATATAACTCTCTATGTTTGGATTACCACCCTTCGCTATATAGGATACAAGCGGAAATGTGGATTGAGGATATAAAAGACAAAAGCCAATATGAACTTTCTGCGTATACAGATGGTTACAGATTCAGCAAAAATGATAAAATCGAATTTATGATTGCACCAGTTGATAAAGCTGGGTATGTTGATATATTTAAGAGAAAAACTTGCGATCCAAACGGAGAGTACTACATCGCTTTCCGTGAGATGAGTGATATGCTTGAGATGAAGCTCAGAGTGTGTTTATCTTGCTTAATCGATACAAGGAATTACAAGGAACGGATATCCGCACGGATAATGAACGATGAACTTCATATTTTTTGCGAGACATTTAATTACAGCATACCTGAATTAGGGGAGTACTATTTAACTGATTACTTTTCCGGTGAATATAAGATGTATAAATCAAAAGACAGTATGTTTATGAAATGGTATCTTTCCCCTAAAGAATACAAGAAATACTATTCAACGCCTATAAAACACCAACCAATTGATTTGAATAGAAAAATCGAGAATAATTCCAGAAATTATTTTGAAAAAGAAAAGCTGCATATTGAGAAAAAACTATTTGACAAGCAGAAAAAAAGTATAGAGGAATTATACCGGAAGCTTATAAACGGAAAGATAAAGATTCGCAACATTGAATGTCTTGATGATAATCCCTATTCAACCATAACTTATTATGGACTTGATGAGATGTTCGAATATACAGAAGAAATGACCGAGGATAAAATACTGTTAAATATAGGAAAAGAAAGTATTATAATCCCTGTAAACAACGAGAATATCAAGATAACTCCTGATGATGTATGCTTTGGCTTTGAATTAGGATGCGAAGATATTCAGGATATTGCTCAATTAAAGCAGAAATATAAAAACTTGAAAAATGTAATCCAATAAACCAATCGGGACTAATATAGTCCCGATTTTTGTTTACAGATTTAAGAATCTCTGTATAATAAAGTTACACCAATTTATTAAAGGGGAGTTAATTATGAAGAACATCAATTACATTGGTATTGGAATTGCCGGGACAGGTGCTTTTATATCAGGCTTAGCTCTTAAGTATTT
>CACYEJ010000363.1 GCA_902773395.1 uncultured Ruminococcus sp. | reverse complement strand
TGCTCTTGCCATTTTGCACACCTTCCTTCTATTTTTATGATACCATAAAACATATTAATTATCAAGTAGTTTTTGATCATACTATCAAAAACCAGTCAATTTTTCAACCTGCGGAAATTACGCAATTGATTAAATTTTGCATCTATGTTCTCCAGTGTCGGAATAATAATTAATACCTACAAGAACAATTTTTCCTTGATACGGTTGAAGAACAGACGCATAGTGCTTATTCTTAATTTGCGACAAATCAGCTTCCGTTGTTCCATTTCAATGTGAGTCACTTTTGAGTTCGTCGGTAACTACGCCTCGGTGGACTTTCACCACAAAGCATTGGTATGCCCGTCATACATAACAAGAAGGACACCGCTTTTTGGGTATCCTTCTTGTTAATAGTTTTGTGATTCTATTCATACTCCAGATTAACTACAACAGAATTAAACGCATCTAAAATTACAATCGACACATTACTGTCCTTAATCTGACTATCACTATCAAGCATTTCATTCGCCTGAGCGATGTAGTCAAACATATAGTAAGGCTCCTCGTTAAACATCACGTCCATTGCCTCATCAAAATCAATAGAGCTATCTATTTTCACTGTAAACTTTTCATCGTGATTTTCAGCCGCCTCTACCAAATCATTCACCATAACATCGGCACTTTCTTCAAAATCATAAATATAGGTAGATTCCACTGTGAAAAAATTTGCGCTGTCCGATGTACATTCCGGCAGAAATAAATTATATACTTCGCTCAGCGTTTCATTATCCTTAACCTCGTCGAGAGAAGGCGATATAATATGATCCTCCTCAATCTGCTCATCTGTCAAATTAAAATAATTATAATAGGCATTTTCGTTATCGTCCCATGTAGCGTCCAAATGGTACCAGTTGCCGTCTATTTTAACAGTGTTCCACATATGAGGAGAATTTTCACCGTAACCATTTGCGTAATAGCATTCAATCCCCAGCTTATTCAGAAGCAGGCACATTGCGTGAGCGTAACCCTCACACACCGCACCGCCGTTTACCAGCGCACCATATGCAGTAAAATACTCCCAGCCGTCCTCTGCTGATGTTACACCTGTAGCGTATGTACAATTATCAATAACAGCATTGTGAATATATTTTTCGAGATGATACTCCTTTAAATCGCTTGGAATTCCCGTCACAATTTTATCAATTTCCTGATTCAGCGTTTCTATCATCTTGCCGCACTTTGTACCGCTAACATATGAAAAAAGCTGTATTGTAGACTGACTTCCGATTGTACCATACGTATAGCGATTTGTAATCCAGAAAACCTCAGGGTGATCCATCATATAGGCTTTTATACAGATATCCATATCCTTCTCAGTAAAATTTTTGTCTGTAATAGTTACTTTTCCAATTGCGTACACACCGTCCTCGTCGGCTTCTTCGGAGATTTTGTAAACAGCCTCAGAAATGCCGTCATAACAATTTCTCTGACTCTCTGTATATAAAGAATCGTAGCCGTATGAAACGCCGGACACCGACTCGTAATATTCACTATCAATACTTTCTGTCACTGGAACAGACGTATAACTGCTGTCATCATCGAATTTGACCTTTTCAAAGAGGTCACCCCTTACATCATCGACAGTATCGGTAATTGCACAACCGCCAGATACAAAAAGAAGCATCGCCGCTGTTGTACATGCAATCATTCTTTTAAAGATTTTTTTCATAATACCCCTCAAATATACACCAAACTCACGGCAGCCAAAACGACAGCCGTGAGCGGTTATATAGTCAATTATTAAACAATTGCGTAATATTCAGTAATTACTCAGCAAGTCTTGCCTTCAAGCCTGCAAGCTCATCAGAAAGCTCCTTCGGAAGCTTATCGCCAAAGATCTTGAAGTAGTTCTCGATCTCCTCTGTCTCAGCAGACCATCTCTCCTTATCAACAACAAGAATCTTCTTGAGTGTTTCGATATCCATATCAAGTCCCTCAAGGTTGATATCCTCAGGTCTCGGAATATAACCGATAGCTGTTTCCTCAGCATCAGCCTTGCCCTCACATCTCTTGAGAATCCACTCAAGAACACGGAAGTTGTCACCGAATCCAGGCCACATAAAGTTGCCGTTCTCGTCAAGACGGAACCAGTTTACATTGAAGATCTTAGGAGCCTTATCGCCGAGAATCTCGCCCATTTCGCACCAATGCTTGAAGTAATCGCCCATATGATAGCCGCAGAATGGGAGCATAGCCATAGGATCATGTCTGAGCTGACCAACAGCACCAGTAGCAGCAGCAGTTGTTTCAGAAGCCATGATAGCGCCTACGAACACACCGTTATTCCAGCTTCTTGACTGATAAACGAGCGGAGTAGTTGTAGCACGTCTGCCGCCGAAGATGATAGCGGA
>CACYEJ010000362.1 GCA_902773395.1 uncultured Ruminococcus sp. | reverse complement strand
GCAGGAACGACATCTGCTTTAACATGGTATGTATTCTCATCAATTTTCAGAGATTTATTACCGTCTGAAACATAACCCAAGCCGAATTTTACTTGAAGAGCGTTTTTTACCATATCCCTATAGTGTGAAAAAGTTAGTGATGCTGCAGTGAATCCATAATCCTCTTTCGTTTTTCCATCTGGATATACGCCATGAAAAACGTCTTTGAGCATAACGCAGATATCCACATCGCTCTCAGAACGTACATTAGTGTTGTTTGCATACGATCCCTGGGTGAATATGTCAATGTCCATGAGATTTAATTCTTGGCTGCCATCAATAGCAGCTCGAATCATCTTTATCGCATTTTCCGCCCGCTGTTTTTCTGTGTCAGAAAGAGGCGCCGTCCAGGATTGTAATCTCTCTTCAGAATATTTCACTTTTGTTCCTTTCTTCTCATTCTTTTTGAAACTTACTCAACACTCCGAGGATTTCTTTTTCCAGCTGAAATTACCCTTCGAATAATTGTTTCCTGTTTATTTGAGAAAAGCACATTCGATTGAGTTCCTCGAAAAATGCTGTTTTCCAGACCATCTTTATCGCGTGCAACGATTCCAACGCGTTCAACGCGTTCAACGCGTTGGAATCGTTGCGTTATCGACTTCCAACATACCGATATTTAGCATAGTGTCCCTTATTAACAGGCTCTAATATTCCTTGTGAAACCAGTTTTTTTAATAGAGTATATGCTTTTGACGGGCTTACGCGTAGCAGCTGAATAACATCGGCCCTAGACAGAAAATCTGTATTCTTCGCGAGATTAATTATTAGTTCAGGATACCGAGTCTCATCAATGTCGACCTGTCTGACATAGCCAATCTTTCCAGTTTTTGTCCTGTAGACCTTTGGCGATAAAATATAGGTTCGATTCTTACCATTTCCGAATCCATCGACTATTCCTTCTTCTATAGATATGTCTAGGATCCCCTTAATTGCTATTTCTGAAATATTAATCGCTTCGGACAATTGGCTTACAGCGGATTTAGGAATATCTTTTAATGTGTTTAGGACTAATAACGTATTCAAAGAGAGAGGCCGTCCAAGTCGATTCTGTTCATTAGCTACCAATTGGGCAATTTGTCTATCCGGTTTGCTGCGCTGAATGAATAAGGAGACTGTTGCGGATGTGCTTGCCGAGTAATCTGGTAATGGTCTTCCGAAAATCAATGATCCTTCAAATATTCTATCGATACCCCTTCCGGTTCTTTCTGCAAGACCAATCCGCTTTAGAGCATCTGCTAACTGAGGGTTTCTGCCGTGAGGCTCAGCAGTCAGAAGATTGTTTATTGTAACGCCCTCAATAAACCCTCCCGGATTTGCAATAGTCAAGCCCTCATCACTAATCGTTACTCTAACACGCCCCATTTTCGAATAATCCCGATGACTGAATGCGTTGACCAATGCCTCTCTAATGGCTCTTTTATCAAACTCCGGTATTGCAAACCGGAACAATCCCATCTCGATTTCCTGCTCAGGGTTACGTACTGCAAGATTGTTATTTAGGCGCTCTATTATCTGAAGCAATGGCAAAACATAGTCATCATTATTTCTGACTTCCGTTCCCTCCAAAACTTGAAACACAGCTGCGTGAGTGGGGACATTTCGCTTGATGGCTTCAACTCTGCCTATCAGCAGAATTCCTGTTACGGTGGGATATAAAACGTTGTTTTGCTCACGCACCAACCCAAGTGCTTTATACAGATCTTCATCTGTAAGATCTAATAGATTCTTTTCTCCATTATAAGTGGTTATTAACTGGCGAAGGCGCTCCACCTCTAAAGGGTCAAAATCTTCTAAGCTGCTTTCAAGCAGTGGCATTGCAGAATAGTCCAAAAGCCGAAGATCTGACAATCTTGTTGCAAAGGTCGTCGGATACATTGGGACATTTTCAGGTTCCCCATTTGCTTTTAATTGTCGGTGTAACGTTTTTCCGGAAACCGTTGCAATAATGCCACCATAAGATTTAGGCACAGAGATCTTTAAGACTGGAAGAGTGTCCTCAACGATTTCTGCTCTAACAGATACCGGCGGAACGGTATTGTTTGCTATAAAGGCACTTACCGTTGTAGTGTTTTCATGTGCTTTAT
>CACYEJ010000361.1 GCA_902773395.1 uncultured Ruminococcus sp. | reverse complement strand
TCTACCTTATCAACGCAGAATGCGCAAACCTTTTTACGACCCTTGCGGCCTCTGCGGTTATCTCTTTCCGGTCTGTCTGCCATTTTTATCGCTCCTTTTCATCAAATTTTTGAAGGATTCAAACGCAGCAAATATTTAGAATGGTAAATCGTCGTCAAACGGCATACCCTCAAAATCGCTTGAACTGCCGCCCGAATAAGTCGGAACGGGAGCTGAATCCTGTCTTGGCGCAGAATTATACTCATTGCCGCCATAGCCGTTATTGTTGTTGTTCGGCTGATAGCTGTTGCCCGAATAGCTGCTGCCCTGACGTGAGCCGCCGCCATCTCTTCTGTCACCGGTAAAGTTTACATTGTCTACAACTACGTCGGTAGTATATCTCTTATTGCCGTTGTTATCGGTATAAGAACCCGTCTGAATCGAACCGTTTACAGCCACGAGCTGACCCTTTACGAAGTAGCGGCTCACGAACTCAGCAGTCTGACGCCAAGCGACACAGTTGATAAAATCAGCCTGTCTTTCAGTGCCCGGCTTTGCGTAATTACGATCAACTGCCAAAGTAAAGCGGCAAACGGAAATACCGTTCGGAGTTGTACGAAGCTCAGGATCGGCAGTCAATCTGCCCATAAGAACTACTAGATTAAGCATATCTTAGAAAATCCTCCCATTAAGCTTCTTTTTTGATAATCAATGAACGAAGAACTCCGTCTGTAATCTTGTATCTTCTGTCAAGCTCTGCCGGAAAAGCAGCGTCACTTGTGAAGTTATAAAGAACATAGTAGCCTTCTGTTTCCTTATTAATCTGATAAGCGAGGGCTCTTTTGCCCCACTCGTCAACGCTCTCAAGAGCAGCATGTCTTTCGATAACACCCTTAAAGTACTCTACTACTTTAGCAATACCCTCTTCGCCGAGCTTAGCGGAAACTACAAGAACAGACTCATATGCAGACTGTAAATTTTCCATTTTATTGCACCTCCTTTTGGACTTTGGCCCCGCTCACACGGAGCAAGGAGTTATTCATTTACAGAATAACATATTAATTATACACGAGCTATTAATAAAAGTCAAGATTTTTTTTCGAAAACAATTACAATATTGAAAGGATTTTTTTGTAGATTTTGTCGATAAGATGTGGGGAATATATTGATGTAACGTAATATTTTTGTTTTTTCTAATTAATTCTTAATTCTCTTTGGAAAAGCTTGGTGACATCTGCTTGGTTTTAGATATCTTAAAGGAAAATTCGTCTTTCTACGACCGGCAATTCGCAAGCTCTTGCCTGTTTCGTTTTTTAACGCAAGATTTTATTTTGGGGGTTGCTTTGATTTATTTCTTTTAAAGAAAGTTTATTTAGTTTCGCTGAGGGTAGTATTTTTCTACGCCGCTTTATTCTATAAGCACATCTCAGGGACAAATTTGGACGCAGGCGGTAAAGTCACTTAACCCAAAAAGTTGGTGTGCGTTATGCCTGTCGGGGCTTCCCGACCGATTTTCGTCTGGCGTTGCCAGTTTTGAAAAAGTTTGATCAAAACTTTTAATGTTCCTCTACTCAAGTTTTTTCAAATGGTTCAAATTATCATTTTATAAATCTCATTCTTTTTAAATCCCGATATCTTCGCCGCCTGCTTTGCACTATCCGACGCCGACTTCCCCTCTTCCATAAACTTCCTAGCAATCTCCGCCGCCTGCTCAATTGTAAACTCTTCCTCGTCTATATCCTCATCCGCACCCTCCAGCACAAGAACTATTTCGCCTTTCAACGACCCGTCGCCGTAATCCTCCACCGCCTTTTGAAGCGTAGTCCTGATAACCTCCTCGTGTATCTTCGTAATCTCACGGACAATTGAAATCCTCCTGTCACCGAAAGCCCTATATAAGTCGATAAGCGTACCCGAAAGCTTATGCGGCGCTTCATAAAAAATCATGGTGCGTTTTTCTCCTGCAAGCTGCTCCAGATGATCAAGTCGGCTTTTTTTATTGGTGCTTAAAAAACCCTCAAATGTAAATCTTCCCGTTGCAAGCCCCGACACTGCAAGCGCCGAAATAACCGCGCTCGGCCCCGGCACAACTACTGTTTGAATACCTCTCTCCGCACACTGCTTCACAAGCTCCTCACCCGGATCTGATATGCACGGCATACCTGCATCTGTAACAATCGCACAGTTTTCTCCAGCCTCAATCCTGCCGCAAATGATATCTCCACGCTCACGCTTGTTATGCTCAAAGTAGCTTATCATCGGCTTTTTTATCTCGAAATGGTTTAAAAGCTTCAAGGTAACTCTCGTATCCTCAGCGGCAATAAAATCAACGCTTTGCAGGGTTTCAACAGCTCTCGGAGAAAGGTCACCGAGATTCCCGATTGGCGTACCGACTACGTACAAAATTCCACTCATAAATATTTCTCCTTATAATCGCCGTAAATCTCAATCATTTCCTGCGATATCTCAAAATTATCGCCCTCTATAAACAGAGTTGGAAGAGTCACAAGACCGCCCGGCTGACCGCCACGTTTGCCCTCCGCCAAAAACAGCTTAGGCGCTTTATCCTTACGCTGCTGCACCATTCGCAGTTTTTTCGGCTCAATACCTGAATTTCTCATTGACAAAAGCACATCTGTCAATCTTTCGGGACGCTGACATATACAGAATCTTCCGCCGAATCTCAGCAGCTTAGCGGCAGTCTTTGTGATATCGTCAAGAGTACATTCTGTTTCATGCCTAGCAATCTGTTTTTGCTTATCGGGGTTGACAATGCCTCCGCCGCCTATTTTGTAAGGCGGATTCATCGCCGCCATATCAAACGAACCAAACTCCACAAGACCGTTCAGGTTACGCAAATCGCCATTGACCACCGTGATTGTATCCGACAAATGATTATGCTCTACGCTTCTTCTCAGCATATCCGCACCCTCAGGCTGTATCTCAACGGAGGTTATAGATTTTGGCGGAGTATTCCTGCACCAAATCAGAGAAATTGTACCGCACCCTGCACCAAGCTCAATCACCTTTTCGTACTTTTTCGGTGCGGCAAAATTGGCAAGCAAAATAGTATCCGTAGAAAAATGATTTTCCTCCGACACAATAACGCTTATACCGTTACCGAGAGGCTCTAAATGCTCGTTTTGCTTTAACATCACATCACCCGAATCAATCTCTCACATAAACATTATTTCCCTGTGAATCTATCGCAACGATAAGCGGCATATCCTCAACCTCATAACGATAAACAGCCTCCGTGCCCAAATCCTCATAGCACACAAGCTCGCTCTTTTTTATACTTTTTGCAATCAGAGCCGCCGCACCTCCTATTGCCACAAGGTACACCGCACCGTTTTTCACCATTGAAGCAATAACCTCATCGCTTCGCATGCCCTTGCCAATCATCACCTTTAAGCCCAAGTCAAGAAGCGACGGAGCATACTTATCCATTCTATAAGATGAAGTAGGACCGCACGGACCTACCGCATAGCCGGGCTTTGCCGGAGCAGCGCCAACGTAATAAATTGTCTGTCCGTTTACGTCTATCGGAAGCTGTCCGCCGTTTTGAAGCAGCTCATACATTCTTTTGTGAGCCGCATCTCTTGCGGTATAAAGATAGCCGCTTGCCAACACTCTGTCACCGGATTTTAAATCTTTAAGCTGTTCCTCCGTAATGGGAAATGATATTTTCTTCATGTTATTATCCTCCTTAAATGGTACATTCCTTATGTCTGCAAGCGTGACAGCAGATATTCACCGCAACAGGCATACCGGCAATATGTGTGGGATATGTTTCGATATTAACCCCCAACGCCGAGGTTTTGCCGCCAAGACCTGCCGGACCGATATCCATTTTGTTGATTTCGGACAGAAGCTCCTCCTCCAGAGCGGCATAACGTTCATCTGTATTTGAAGTGTTTATAGGACGGAGCGTTGCGCGCTTTGCAAGCTGAGCAGCCTTTTCGAATGTGCCGCCGATACCTACTCCAACAACCATTGGCGGACATGGATTAGGTCCTGCATGAGCCACTGTATCAAGCACAAATTTTTTGACGCCCTCAACGCCTGCCGACGGAGTGAGCATTTTAATCGACGACATATTCTCGCTGCCGAAGCCCTTTCCGCCTGCAACAATGTGTATCTTATCGCCCTCTACAATTTCAGTGTGAATAACAGCCGGCGTATTATCCTTAGTGTTTACCCTGTCAAACACCGGGTCTGAAACTACCGATTTTCTGAGGTAGCCGTCAATATACGCACGTCTAACGCCCTCTTCAACAGCCTGTTTAAAGCTGCCGTCCTTAACGACAACCTTATCGCCGTACTCAACGAACAGCACCGCCATGCCCGTATCCTGACAAATAGGTATCTGCTCATCTCGTGCAATTGCGTTGTTATCTATAAGCTGCTGCAAAACGTCCTTTGCAATTTGCAGTTCCTCGTTATCCCGTGCGTTTTTAATTGCAGCGGAAATATCTTCTCCTATATAGTAATTGCAATCCATAAATAGCTTTTTTACTGCAAGCGTAATCTCCTCAGCCGACACTTCTCTGATATTCATTATACATTATCCTTTCTTTATAAAAATATTTTAAATCTGAAAGCTGCATATTAAGCAAAAAAAATTCCTAAAAATATTATAAAATATTTCAAAGACTATTTCAATATTAAAATTTATATGTTAAAATATTTATAAGAAAATTTTCCGTTCGCTGTCACACAAACATCACATGACTTTGAGATTATTAGTATAATAATAAACCGATGTGTGAATGTTTAAAGAATAATGTCAAAAAATAAGAATTTTTTCAGAAAGGTAAAAGCTTATGAGTAAAATACTAGTTGTAGATGACGAATACAGAATCAGAGAGCTAATAAAGAAATATGCTATCTTTGAGGGTCACGATGTAATTGAAGCTACCGACGGTTTAGAGGCTATCTCAATTTGCACAAGAAATCAGTTTGACCTAATCATCATGGACGTTATGATGCCTGAGCTTGACGGCTTTTCCGCCTGTCGTGAGATTAGAAAAAGAAGCACAACACCCATTATCATGCTTTCCGCAAGAGGCGAGGAGTACGACAAAATCCACGGCTTTGAGCTTGGCATTGACGACTATGTTGTTAAGCCGTTCTCTCCAAAGGAGCTTATGATGAGAGTAAACGCTGTTTTAAAGAGAACTGCTCTTGACGAGGGACAAAAGAGAGATGTGTTCACTTACGAAAATCTTGTTGTTGATTTCAGCGCGCGAATTGTCACTATCAACGGACAGCGTGTAGATATGACGCCAAAGGAGTACGAGCTGTTCTTCTACATGGTAAAGAATAAGGGCATTGCGCTTTCAAGAGAAAAGCTCATCAATCACGTTTGGGGCTATGATTTCTTCGGTGACGACAGAACTCTTGACACCCACATCAAGCTTCTCAGAAAGAGTCTTGGCGAGTACAGCAGATGTATCGTCACTCTGCGAGGGGTGGGCTACCGTTTTGAGGCTTAAAGATTTACTGGGAAGATTTCAGAGATTTATTCCTCAGAGGCTTCTGTCACTCATAACCGCCATAACAACAAAAGACGGCAAGCCGAGGAAATATTCTCTGATGCTGTGGCTGAGTACCTGCTTCTTTGCTTTCTCCGCAATCAGTCTGATTATACTATGGACGTTTCAGACCGTACTTCTCGGAAGCTTCTACAAAGCTATTAAAACGAAGAACATCACCAACTGTGCCCAGATAATCGAATTGAACATCAATAACAAACGCATCAGCTATCTGCTCGATACCATAGCAGAAGAAAACGACACCTGCGTTATGCTCTGCACTCACGATATTTACGGAAACTACAAAGAGGTGTACTCGCTCTTCGTAAATCCGTCATCTAAAATTCAGGCTCTTGAAACTAAAGACCTTAACCAATACTACACCTCGGCAAAAAACAATAAAGGAAATATAATCTCTATCTACGAAAACGCCGAAATGGATTTCTTTAAATTTGACGGTATGGATAAAGACGATGATTCCGGCAAAACAAGCGACAGCTTTCTCGGCAACGCCCCCACGCTTGAGCAGAGTGAAGCAGAGATTTTAATACATTCCTCTACTTTTGTTGACGAAAGCGGAAAAGAGTATCTTCTTCTGCTTGAAGCAATCGTCACTCCCTCTCAAAGCACCGTTCAAACAGTTCGGTATCAGCTTCGAATAGTAACATTTTCGTTTGTAATTATTTCAATAATCATGACAATAGTATTCTCGAAGATTATCGCAACGCCAATAGAAAATATGAACAAATCCGCAAAGGAGCTTGCCGAAGGAAACTACGATGTCGTATTTACAGGCGGAGTGTACAAAGAGGTAGACCAGCTCAGCGAAACGCTCAACTACGCCACCAGCGAGCTGTCTCAGGTTGACCAGATGAGAAAGGACCTTATAGCAAATGTGTCGCACGACCTGAGAACTCCTTTGACGCTGATTACGGGCTACGGAGAGGTTATGCGTGATATTCCCGGAGAAAACACAGCGGAAAATATTCAAATAATCATAGACGAAGCAACTCGCTTAACCAGCCTTGTAAACGACCTTATCGACATCTCGAAGATAGAAGCCGGCACAATGAAGCTTGAAGCAACGGCATTCAGCTTAACGGATACTATTAAAGATATGTTCGGACGCTACAACAAGCTAAAGGAGCAGGACGGCTACACCTTTGACTTTGATTATGAAGAAGAAGTTTATGTATATGCAGACAAGCTCAAAATCTCACAGGTTGTGTATAATCTCGTAAACAACGCCGTCAACTACTGCGGCGAAAGCAAGGCAATCCGAGTACGGCAGATTTGTCAAGAGGACAAGGTGCGTATTGAAGTAATAGACTCCGGACCGGGTATACCGCCCGATAAGCTAAAAAACATATGGGACAGATACTACAAGGTAGACAAATCTCACAGGAGCGCAAAAATCGGCACAGGCTTAGGGCTGTCAATAGTTAAGACGGTGCTGAAACTGCACAAGGCGCAATTTGGAGTTTTCAGCACACTAGGAAAGGGAACAACGTTTTGGTTTGAGCTTCACCGCACAGACAAGGACGGAGAGCCTTATCGCTATTAAAAATTTTATTATCCGTGACTTTTTCGGCTGTCACGGATTTTTTTTGAAAAAAATTAATAAAATTTGTTAAAATTCATAGCCTATTCATAATTTATTGGTAAAATTATAAAAATATAAAAAATAGGAAGGTATAATTTAATATGGTTAAATTTATTATGTCACTGTTCTCAACAATGTTTATTCTTGCGGCTGTCCTGCTGATTAGCGTTGTTCCGTCTGTAATTGACAATCACCAGTCTTCATGCACAGAACCTGTAACTGCAACTATTGTTGATGTGCTTATATCTCAGGATTCAGATGATTACTCGGATATGTATGCTCCTGTGTACGAATATTATCTCAACGGAAATTCTTACCGCAAGGAGTCACACCTTTACACAAGCCAGAAAATCGAAATCGGCGCTCAGGTTGACCTGCTTGTTGACCCCGACAATCCGGAAAAGGTTTCAGACCCCAAAAGAATTAACTTCACAAAGAGAATTGTAAGAATCGTTGGCTACTGCATGGCTGTACCGGCTTCAATCTTTACGATAATCACAATTATCCTATTTGTGAAAAAGCCAAAGCCAAGATATTATATAGCCCCGTGATGTTATTCGGCATTTTAATATACTCAAAATCTAAAAGATTTAACATATAAAAAAAAGTTTGCGGGTGACGGAACACCCCAAGAAGTCAAGCCGCCAGGCGAAGACTGATTGGCAGGTGTTCCTAATGCAGAGCCCCATCTCTGACGAAACAAATCAGCGTAGAAAAATAAACTACCCTCAGCGAAACTAAAAAACTTTCTTTTAAAATAATAAAAAATCAAAGCAATCCCCAAAAATAAAATCTTGCTGTTCAAACAAAAACAGGCAAGAGCTTGCGAATTGCCTGTCTTAGAAAGATAAGTGCTAAATCTTAACGCTTTCGAGTATAACATAAACTTATTTTTAAGACTCCACTCTCTTTGTACAGTGAAGGAGGTAACTCTAATGGAAACAAAATCGAACAAACTCATTAACACCGGCAATCTTACAAATATCAAACCCAGCAAGGAGAAAATAGCCGCCGGAATAGCACTCCTACTGGCAGTAATAATTATTTTCTACGTTCTGTCAAAGCTCAACAGAAAAATGATTGTCTGGATTGTAACAGCCCTTATGTTTGGTTTTGGGTTATGGTGCATTGCAGGATACCCAAAGCAACAAAGAATTAACAAAAAGAACGTAACCGAAATGGTGTCGGCAATTGTTTCCGAGGTAAAGGAAATTGTCCATAAGGGCAAGAACGGCGACTGGAGAACCTACTTTGCAACATATGAGTACAAATTTAAAGGTATACTCTACAGAGTACAGTCAAAGGAAGAGTACGACGAAAAACCCTCAGAGGGCGTTGACACAAAGCTCTTGATTGACCCCGATGAGCCTACAGAAATATACGAGGTTGAAAGAGAAAAGTCACGTGTTTACGTAATGAAATTTGTGGGAATATTTTTTATTGTGTGCGGATTTTTTATGCTGATGAATCAATTTGCATGATCGAAAATAAAACTCACAGCTAACATTCTCTTTTTAATATCATTCATTGCGATGCACTAAAATTATCTGAACCGGCAACGCCCGCCGTTGCCGGTTCGTCTGGTGTTGCCAGTTTTCAGACAGCAGTTGTATTATATATCATTATTCGACAAATTTTATGTAACGTTAAAAAAATTTTTAAATAAATTTTCGAAAACCCCTTGACAAGTTTGGATTATTGGTGTATCATACATATTAGGGAAAGTATGATTCCTGATATGTAGTGGATTTGTTTTTTATAATACAATTTTTTTCATTATTATTAGGAATAGCTTTATAATTCATATTTTTATTTACGCTTTATTACGAAAAAGAGGTGGTCGAATGTCCGAAACGGTCTATCCGGGTGGGGCGTGCGGTGCCTGTAATTATTCGGACAACCGGCTGGTGGAGCTTTACAACAGTGGTAATCAGGGAGTTTTTACTGTGCTTACCGACAGGTACTCCAAGCTTATCCGTTCGGTCACATCGAAGTACAAAATCTCAGGACTTGAAGCCGACGATTTAACGCAAGAGGGGCTTTTAGGACTTTTAAGTGCAGTTAAAACCTACAACGCCAATCAGGGTGCAAGCTTCAAAACTTACGCCGGATTATGTATTAACCGCAGAATTATCACTTTGCTCAGACGCTCCGGCAACAACAAGAGCAAGGCACTAAACGACTATGTTTCGCTGTATGACGCATCAGTTGAAGAGAACATGAACGTTGCAGCGGAAAATCCTGAGGACAATTTTATTGGAAAGGAAAACTTAAATTCTCTAAAGAAAAGCATTTCCGAATGTTTATCTAAGAGAGAAAACCGTGTGCTGGATTTATACCTAGCCGGTGAGAGCTACAGCAATATAGCAAACGAGCTTTCGATATCAGCAAAAGCAGTAGACAACGCAATTCAGCGAATACGCCGAAAGCTGAGAAAAAACATTTCAAATATGCCCCTATAAATAGAAGCTTTTTAAGGCGATATTTTGGGTATATATATAATAATTTTTTTGACTGGTTCAGAAAAGGAAAAGAGGTAAACCATATGTACGAGGATAAGACACTGATTTGCAAGGATTGTGGAAAAGAATTTGTTTTTACAGCAGGTGAGCAGGAGTTTTACGCATCAAAGGGATTCGAGAATGAGCCGCAGAGATGCAGAGATTGCCGTGCAGCCCGCAAGAATGCAGCGAAGCCTGAGCGTGAGTATTTTGAAGCTACTTGTGCAAGATGCGGCGGCGTAGCAAGAGTACCATTCAAGCCCCGTGAGGATCGTGACGTATATTGCAGTGAATGCTTTGCGGCAATGAAAGCAGAGCAGGAATAATACGTAGAATTTATATTTATATGACTAAGCTTTGATTCTTTGGCAATTTTACCTCAGTTTGCACCTGTTGTCTTATTCAGAGCAGAGCGATGGTTTCGCTCGAAAAATATAGATACTATGCTTTTATTTTTATTATGCTAAAAGAAGCCTTCTGACATATGTCGGGAGGCTTTTCGCTTAGTATATATCATGATGAACTTATAGAAAAATAAATGATAAACCTTAGGGAGCGAACTGCACTTTTGCATTATTCGCTCCCCTATTGTTTTATGTTTCCTAAGTGTAGATAGTAGTTTTTGATTATAATCCTTTTTTACTGCAAAGCTTCAATAGCAGCATTAATCATTGCAATCTTTTCCTGCTCCTTTGCAGCCTGCATTCTGATTCTCTCAATAACCTTCTCAGGTGCTTTACCCATAAATCCCGGATTATTAAGCTTACCCTCGTCCTGTGCAAGCAGCTTCTTTGTAGCCTCCAGCTCCTTATTCAGACGTTTAAGCTCAGCCTGCTTGTCAACCAACTCAGCCATAGGAATATAAATCTTTGCATCTGCTGTGACTACTGTAACAGCACCCTCAATATCAAACGCTGCTCCAACCTCAACCTCGCTTGCTGACGCCAGCTTTACAATGAACTTTGCACCGTTTAAGAACGTATCCTCAAACTGAGATGCAACGTATACCTTAGCATTCCTTGACGGCGGCACGTTCATCTCCGCACGTCTGTTTCTAATAGCCTTAATCGCATCGGTAATTCTCGTCATCTCAGAACCTGCCTCTGTGAAGTTCAAACTCTCGTCATACTCAGGGAATTTTGTAAGCATAATAGTTTCGCCGCTGTGTGGAATTGTCTGCCAAATTTCCTCTGTGATAAACGGCATAAACGGGTGCAGCAGTCTGAGAGCCTTTTCAAGAACCCAAACGAGAACCTGTCTTGCATTCTGTGCGGACTGACCTTCGCTTTGAAGTCTTGCCTTAGCAAGCTCAATGTACCAATCGCAATAGAAATCCCAGATAAAATCGTAAACCTTCTGAACAGCAATGCCAAGCTCAAATTTATCGAGATTATCAGCAACCTCTTTAGCAACTGAGTTGAGCGTGGAAATAATCCACTTGTCCTCAATCTCAAGCTCCTCCGGAAGTTTATTCTCAACGTTGTAGTCGTCAATGTTCATATGAACAAAACGACTTGCATTCCAGAGCTTATTTGCGAAGTTTCTGCTTGCGGTCATTTTCTCCTCGGAGTAACGCATATCATTGCCCGGAGCATTGCCTGTAACAAGGGTAAGTCTGAGAGCGTCTGCACCAAATTTATCAATAACCTCCAGCGGATCAATACCGTTGCCGAGAGATTTACTCATCTTTCTGCCCTGAGAATCACGCACAAGACCGTGAATAAGAACAGTATTAAACGGAACCTCACCAACATGCTCCAAGCCGCTGAACATCATTCTCATAACCCAAAACGGAATAATATCATATCCAGTAACAAGAACACTTGTAGGATAAAAATATTCCATTTCGGGAGTTTTCTCCGGCCAGCCTAGTGTGGAGAACGGCCAAAGAGCAGACGAGAACCACGTATCAAGAGTATCGGGATCCTGACGCATTTTCTTGCCGCACTTAGGACAAAAAGCCTCATTATCCTTTGTAACAGTTAGCTCGCCGCAGTCGTCGCAGTAGAAAGCCGGAATCTGATGACCCCACCAAAGCTGACGGGAGATACACCAGTCACGAATATTCTCCAGCCAATGGAAATATGTTTTCTCAAAATGCGGCGGAATAAACTGAGTATCATCATTCTTAACGGCGTTGATAGCCGGACCTGCAAGCGGCTTCATTTTTACAAACCACTGCTTTGAAACTCTCGGCTCAACGGTAGTCGAGCAGCGATAGCAAGTGCCGACATTATGGGAGTAATCCTCAATCTTAACGAGAGCACCCTCTTCTTCAAGGTCATTCACAATAGCTTTTCTAGCCTCATATCTGTCCATGCCGGCGTACTTCGGGTAATCCTCGGTGATTTTCGCATCGTCGGTCATAACGTTGATAATAGGAAGATTATGTCTTAATCCTACCTCAAAGTCGTTCGGGTCATGAGCCGGAGTAATTTTTACAACGCCCGTACCGAAATCCATTTCAACGTACTCATCGGCAATGATAGGAATTTCCCTGTGAACAATCGGAAGAATGAGCGTCTTGCCGACCATATCCTTATATCTTTCATCGTTTGGATTAACTGCAACAGCGGTATCGCCAAGAAGAGTTTCGGGACGTGTGGTAGCAAGATTGATATATCCGCTGCCCTCTTTGAGCGGATATCTAAGGTGCCAGAAATGACCTGCCTGCTCCTCGTACTCAACCTCGGCATCGGAGATTGACGTCAAGCATTTAGGACACCAGTTGATAATACGCTCGCCTCTATAAATAAGACCTTTCTCATAAAGGCGAACAAACACCTCTTTAACCGCCTTATTGCAGCCCTCGTCCATAGTGAAGCGTTCTCTCTCCCAGTCGGCAGACGAACCGATTTTACGAAGCTGCTTTACTATACGTCCGCCGTACTCAGCCTTCCACGCCCACGCACGTTCAAGGAATTTCTCTCTTCCGATATCCTCTTTTGTCAAGCCCTCTTTACGCATAGCCTCAACAATTTTCGCTTCGGTAGCAATTGAAGCGTGGTCAGTGCCGGGAAGCCACAAAGCACTAAATCCCTGCATTCTCTTAAATCTGATAAGGATATCCTGCAAAGTATTGTCAAGAGCATGACCCATGTGAAGCTGTCCGGTAATATTCGGAGGGGGCATTACAATTGTATAGGGCTTTTTGTCCTTGTCAATCTCCGCATGAAAAAAGCCGTTATTCATCCAGAACTCATATATTTTGTTTTCAAACTGTGCCGGCTCATAAGCCTTTGCAAGTTCTTTCGCCATTGTTACATTCCACTTCTTTCTTTATATTTTAACAATAAATAGTGTAATTGGAAAACATACTTTTTAAAATTCAAAAAGCTTTACATTTAATTATCTCATTATACCGAGAATTTGTCAATAGCTTTTTTATTTTCCTGGCAACCGGCAACGGCGGGCAACGCCCGCAGGAAATACGCACACCTACTTTTTTTGATTTAGGTAACTTTACCGCCTGCGTCAAAATTTGTCCCTAAGGAGAGGTCAACTAACTTTTAAATAAATGAACAACTAGCTTTTATCAGACTTATATTAAGAGCGGTAAGTTTAAGCAATCCATAAAAAATCACTCACTCCGT
>CACYEJ010000360.1 GCA_902773395.1 uncultured Ruminococcus sp. | reverse complement strand
TCTGTCTACACGTCCGCCTGTATCTACGAGCTTCTGCTTACCTGTAAAGAACGGGTGACACTTAGAACAAATTTCAACACGGATATTCTGCTTTGTAGAGCCTGTTTCGATAACATTACCGCAAGCACAGGTAATAGTTGTCTGCTCATACTTTGGATGAGTGTTCTGCTTCATTTATAATTCACCTCTTTCAATATTCCGTAGTAACATTAGGATTATACCACCTTTTCGGAAAAAAATCAAGTGTTTTTCCGAGATTATCCTAAAAATATTAAAAATTATTAAAAATTTGTTATCTGGACGATTTGTAATCGTAATATTCCTCCAAGCACATTCCGAAGCTTCTCATCTTTTGGGCGTTCTCTGTGCCAACAAAGCGATAAACCGTAAGATCCTCATTGATACCCGTCACATCAAATTTCTCCTCGGTATAGCGATTTATAAAGCCAAAGTTCACGCCGTTTTTATATAGCCAAGAATATGCGTCTGTCAATGCAAAGTCATCGCTTTCCATATCGCTCAGCTTTATGAGCATACCTGTTCTGAACTCGTTGCTGCTGCCTGAGGGGAAAATTGCTGACGCCTGAAGCTCTGCCTCGGCAGGAGCAGCACCCTCCTGTTCAAGCTCCATTTTATACGACTTATTTAGTGTATTGCAATTTTCGTAGGAAACATATCCCTGAACAACATCAAGCGTTATTCCGTCCCGTGCGGCTGCCTCAATCATTTTGTCAAGACTTTGTTTCATCAAGGCATTTACCTGTACGGAGTCGCTCCAATCCACTAATTCTACAGTGTTGTACTCGCTCAGTGTCACTGAATTATTACAGTATTCAAGCAACTGCTCATCTACATCTGTATCATATTTTTGATAATAAATATTTTCTTCGACAGCAGGTGCTGTACTCTGAAATGCGCTGTTTGTTTCTCTTTGCAGTTTGTAGACAAAAAGAGCCGCTGCTCCCAACACAAACAGAATAATAACTAATATTATAAATATTCTCAAAAGCAAAAGCCCTAAGGTACTCTCCTCACGGTCGATACCGTCATAGGTTCGAATGACCTTATCATGTTTAGTACGCTTCGCCAATACAGCCACTCCTTTCCGTATGCCGCAAGTTGGTGTAATTATATTGTATAACTTTTGTTAAGCTTTTGCAATATATAATTTAATTTTTTTATTTTTAACTTTATTTTTTATAATAAATGTTAAAGTTCTTTAATCGTAAATTAATTTACAAAAAAACAGTTGATTATTATTCCTAAAAATGTTACAATGATTAGTAGCTATAATGTGCATAATTCTCCAAAGGAAGGTGAAATAAATGTCTTTCTGCTTTCACTGTATGACAAAGCTCGATTCCCCCGATATGCCTTTCTGCCCCGAATGTGGCAAAAAGCATAATTCTCATCAGTCTAAAAGCTATGAACTGCCTGCCGGTACAATGCTTTCAAACGAAAGATATATTATTGGAGAATGTATTAATGAAGATAATTTTTCTCTCTCCTATATTGGCTATGACCTAAAAAGCGACAAAAAGGTTGTTGTCAAGGAGATTTTTTATAAAAATATTTTTTCCAGAGATACATCTCAAAATGACAATAAACTCAATGTTCAGTACAGCGATAACATCAGCGTTACTGAAATTAACAGTCAAATCAGCCGTGAGTGCATAGCGTTGACAGAGCTTGATACTATCACTAATATTGCTAAGGTATACGACTGGTTTGGTGAAAATAATACAGGATATATCATAAATGAATTTATAATCGGTCAATCTCTTTATGAGCGTATCGAAGAAACAAGAGGCTTTGAATGGGAACAACTGTATATGATTTTGAAGCCTTTGCTGAACAGTTTAAAGATTCTTCACGAAAACAATATTTTCCACAAAAATATTAAACCGCAGAATATTATATTTCGCACAAACCCTGATGATACGCAAGAGCTTGTTCTAACAGATTTTGGTTTTGCCTGTCCTACGGTTGAAAAAGGATTAAGCTTTGAAAGCAGTTCTCCTTATGAGCCTGCCGAGCAGCGAAACCATGCACAAAACAGCGGCGAATACACTGATATTTATTCTGCCGCAGCAATGATTTACTTTGCAGTCACCGGACAATCTCCTTTGGAAATTGCAAGCAAAAATATTGACGAGCCGTTTCCGCTGCTTAAACCTTATAGAAAAGAAGCCAAACTCCCTGAAAATGTATACTACGCTTTAAAATACGCTTTGCAGCCGGATTATAAAAATCGCTGTCCGTCAATCGAAACCTTTATGCAAAGACTTGACAAGGTACAAAAACCTGTAGCGGTTAAATCAGGCAATTCCGCAAAGCAAAACTCGTCTGACTATGCTGATACTTTAAATCCTCAAAATCCAACCTCTCCGATTACCGAAAATCAAAACGAGCATATTTCGCAGGATAACAAAGCCGCTCCTAAAAAGAAACTACAAGGTATATTAATTGCCGTTGCTATTGTTTTTATTTTGATTGCTGCTGTGATTATCACTGCTGTACTTTCATCACCTGAAAAAAACAATGATTCCGCTGCACGCTCCGAAAAAGACATTCCTGCCGAAAGAAGCGATGAAGAAGAACCTCAACAAGATGATATTGATAATCTTATTGATACTTTGGATTTGCCCGAAGTCATCGGAAAATTCGCCGAAAAAAATATGTAGCGTATAAAATCAAAAGCCGCACAAGACATTAATTAGCCTTGTGCGGTTTATATTATTTCTTTTTCTGTTCCTCTTCGTCCTTTAACAATGAAAGAATATCAAACTCCGATTGAATCACAATCACATCTTTTACCTTAGTATTAGTGTAGAAATTCACAACGGAACGCAGAACATAAAGGCTGTCAGCAGATGTTACCTTTCCGTCACAGTCAACATCTGCAATAAACTCTCCAAGCTCAGTGAGATGCTCCAAACCAACGGAAGCTCTTGTAATAAGCAGAGAATCGTTAGAGGTCAAACGTCCGTCACGATCAATGTCCCCCATGATAAACGTATGCGTTGCAAGAGTACGTGGCACTGAGATTTCCTTTCCTGAATCATCTGACTGATCAGGTGTTTCAGGAGTATCTGGTGTTTCGGTTTTTATCGGCTCTATTGTGCCAGTTTCATAGCTGTCGCCGCAATGAACACAGGTAAATACAGAATGGTCATCACTCAGCTTTTCCTCGTGATAAGAATGACCCTTAGCCGGAAATATTTTCTCCATATTCTCACCGCACAGAATACAGTGATATATTGCGTGACCGTCTTCCGTGCAGGTTGGTGAAGTAATCTCTGTCAGTTCGTATTTATGAAAATTTGAGAAAAGCTTAAAATTAAAGCTCTCACTTGAAGAATCCAATGAGTTTCTTACCCTAGCAATATCGCTGCTGTAATATAGCACCCTATCGGTTTTATTAGAAGGAATCAGCGACATACCGTTTTCGCCCTTTGCAATAAGCCATCTCTGAGCCATGCTATTCTGTGAATCAGCAACCTTTATTGTACCGTCACTGGAAAGCGTGAGCAGCTTAATGTTGTCACAGCTTTTTATTTTATAGCCGTTGCTGTTTGTATTCTTTTCAAAATACCACATCTGAGCGTAGCTGCCGTCTGCTTTTTTCCATTCAACCTGATTAGTGTCCGTACATGAAAGATAATATCCATTCAAGCTTATTTGTGCGCAGAAGTTATCTCCAAGATTTGCACTCTCACTGGTTTTTACTGCAAACTCTACCGGATTGCTCTGTTCCTTAGAGTAATCGTTCTTTGATACTACATATGCAGAATAATTACCCTTAGGCAAAAACAGAGAACACTCATTATTTGTAATATTGTTTTTTGTCAAGTAATTTGCGTTTGTATCCAAATTTATAATATTCAAGTCATAAGCCGTTGTATATGCTGTCTGCTCCCAGAAAAGCTTCGTTTCCTCAAATGCTGAGCCGGCTGCAACGTTTAGCTCAGGTACGCTAACCTTTGGCTTCTCTACAGTAAAGCTTACTACTTTTGAATAAATATGCGTATGATCATTTACGACTTTAAAATAAGCAGTATAAGCACCCTCGCCAAGCTCACTTGCATTAAAGCTGCAAGCTGAAAGATTATCAAAACGCTTGAGTTCTTTCTTGTTGGTATCTCTTACAACAAGACGATACCAATTTGCATTTTGAATATTTGCACTAAGCTTGATTGTATCATTGTAGGCATATATTTTCTTATCCGACTTAAAATTAGTACATACAGGAGAAAGCTTCTTGTCGTAAGCCTTTTTGATTGCAGTGAGAGTTACCTCGTCAACCTCACCTGTTACATCAAGCTTTTTATCTTTCTGAAAGGCTTCGACAGCTGCAACAGTATTTTCGTCAAACTCACCTGTAACAGCACCAAGATAACCCAATGTATACAGCACTGCCTGAGTCCAGCAAACATCATAGCCGCTCGTGGCAACAGGCTCTTTATAAGCCAAAACACGCTCAGGCACATGATCTTTATACTTTTCGGGATCAGTATATGTATAGCCATTCTTTGGCGGTTCGGGATAATTTGGTCTTACATACACCCTCTTCACATGACCCGACTCAAAACTGTTGCTATATCCGGGATGCTGATAACAAAAATAATTATAGTTAAATGGCATATGTCTTACCATTCCGCTGGTATTTCCCTCTAAATAATACTCAGGACTTTCAACTATACCAACATGAAGATAGAAATTCGTTGCCGTACAAATATAAAATACGTAATCACCGGCACGTACATCTCGTTCATCTTCGATAACATGAGCGTTGCAATTTGTGAGCATATACTGATACATAAAAATACAGCTCGCACGCATGCTGTAATTATACGGTATAATATCATCAGGCATGCCTGTAAGTCGGGCACAGTCATTCGAGAAATTTGCACACCAAGCCTCGGTATATTTCATATCGAGAGTTGTTTTTCCAAGCTGAGCCTGAGCAACCGCAATCACATCATCAGCATAATTTCCGGTAAGAGTAAAGTCTGTTGAAAAATTTGCTGTTCTATCCTGCGTCTGAGATCTCGCATACTGAATCTCCAGAGCGTCAACATCAACAGTAAATCCGGTGGATACACACCCCAGCACAAGAATCAATGCAACAAAAAAAGACGTCAATCTTTTTACATTCCCCATAGAATATTGCTCCTTTTAAATTTATACAAATCTGTTACTATTGTAATTTTTGATTAACAATCAACATTTATTAGGGTAGCATATTTTAAAAAAATTGTCAATATTAGTATTGGGGAATTTTGTCGATATAATCACAATAAAATATTGCACTCCGCACAAATCAGAGTATGTGCGGAGTGCTTTATATAAGAGTGATACTAGTGAAGATCTCTGAATTACTGGTTCATAACTCTGTTAATCTCAGCACAGTTATGCTCGTTGAACACGAAGTAAACAGGATCGTGATCATTGAGTACAACCAATGTGTTCGACATTACCGTATACCTCTTGACAATTTCCTTATAGGTTATAATCTCGTAATCTTTTACGATATTAATTCTGTCACGGAAGAAACGCTTCATCTCAAACGCATCACTGAACACAAGAACCTTTTTAAGGTTGTTCTTCTTATCCTCAATCATAATCGGCTTAACCTCAGTGCCGTTATACACAACCATAGGAAGAATATATCTCGCACTGATAAGCTCTCTCTTAACCATTTTCTCAATGGATTGAATCTCCTGCTTACGCTTCGGATTATCATTCTTAGACTTGAGCTTCTGGAAAAGCGTTGTCATACTGAACATAAGCTCAGGGTTATTAACAGGAATCGGCACAAACTTTCTCTCGTTTACGTCAAGCATATCTGCAATTGTATCGGTTGAGATGATAACCCAGTTTGCGGTTTCATCAAGCACAAGATCCTGAATTCCATGACGCTTGAACTCATAGAGCATATTGAACAGCTCGTCATTCTTGTATTCCTTAATGAAAACGTCAATACCGTTCTTAGCAAAATTCTCTACCGACTTATCAGCATACATCTTCTCAGAGAAGATATGACCCTTATTGTTGCCGTCAATAAGAATATGCTGTGTATTGCTGTCAAACTCAGCATACATCACATCAGCCTCGGATATCATCTTTGCAAGCTTTCTGTAGCTTTCGTTTAGCTGATCACGGAGAATCTGAGCAACTCTTACATCAGGCTCGATTTCAAGATCTCTGGCGATAACCTTAGCCTCGGTTGCCTGAAGCTGAATAGTAAGCTTAGGCTTAGCAGGCTGCGACGGCTCTTCGGCTGCCTGACCGAACAAGCTTGAAAGCTCGAATCCATTGGAGCTGTCGGCATTAGAGGAGAAGTCACTCATTATGTCACTGAAATTAAACGCACCGGAACCTGAATCGGAGCTTGCCGATGTATCCATATTGGAAGGCTCATTGATGCTCTTCGGTGCAAACGAACCGGAAGAACCAAATGAGCTGGTATTATCGTCAAACATTGCCTTTGACTTATTAATAGCCTTCTGCAAAGCGGACGGCTCATTCATACTTGTATCTACATCTGCATCAGGATCGTCAGGAATAAACACAGGCATTGAAACTTTAAGTGCTTTCTTTGAACCGTCTGTATTATTCGACTTGATAACTATCTCAGAAGCATCAACAGTTCTCTTTTGTGCCGGACTCTCCACTGGAGGCTGTACCGGAGAAGGTGCCGGAGCAGGTACAGGCGGTGTGGGCTGAGCATAGAACTGGTTAGCAACCGGTGAAGCCGATGCTGACGGTGTTGGCTGCGAATAGAACTGACTTGCAACAGGAGATACCTGAGGAGCCGGTGTTGACGGTGTAGGTGGTGTTGGCGGAGCCGGTGGTGTTGGCTGTGAGAAAAGCTGCTCTGCAACAGGCGGCGGTGTAGGTGCCGAAAATTCGTAGGAAGCTGCCGGAGCTGGTACCGGCGGTGTTTCAGGCTTCTGCAAAGATGCGTCAGGAACAAAAGGAACTTGAGGCTCCGGAACATTTTCCACTGGAGCTACCGGATTAAAGATATCTGCAAACTGATCCTTAGCAGATGCAAACAAATCATCTTCAAACGGAGAAGCTACAGGTTTGAACTCTTCCTCGGCAGGAGCAATCGGCTCAACAGGTGTAACAGGCTCTATAGGTGCAATAGGTTCTAAAGGAGCAACAGGCTCAACGTGCGTATCATAATCTGTAATTGTATCGTCAAAGCCACTTTACGAAATATCCTCCAACGGCTGGTCTGTAATCACTTCGTCTGCAACCTTCTGAACCGGTGCAGGCTCGTCATCAACGAACGGGCTAAGAATAGATTTATTCATAATGAAGCCCAAGCTCGAAGGATTGATAATATAGTGAGTAATATCCAACTTAGAAAGAAGATCAGCGTCAATCTCATAAAGACCTCTAAACGGCATACCAACGCTCTTTGCCTCGGTGAAGTCAGTAAATACCGGACAGAATTTCGCACGTCCGTCAGTAATTACAAGAGGCTTGAAGTCCTCAATATTTTCCTCGGTAATCTCGGTAATTTCATCATTTAGTGCATATGTATAAACCTTACTCTCGATAAACGATGCAGCAATTCTCTCTCTCAGCTCGTCATCTTTTCTCTGCATAAAGTTGAGAATCTTAAAGTAAAGCTTCGGAGCAATAACGCCCTCTGTCTTAACATGCTTATCGAAATCCTGAGGTTCAAAGATATTTGTTGAATCTCCGTTTACGATAATCTTCTTCAAGCCGAATCTCTTCAAGTCATCGAAGAATATACCCTTATCGTCAATTGTCTGTACGGCGGTATCCTCCTCCATGCTTTCAGCAGCCTTCTTAACAGTGCATACATTAACACAGAATTCATCGTCAAGATACGGATAATTCGTAACAGTAGAGTATGTGCAGTAAAGCTCGTCAGACGATACTACATCATCAATAATTTTCTGAATCGGATCAACAGGTTTAAAGTCAAGCTTTGCCTTGATAAGATTTTCAACACAATCCGAACAGAAGTTGCGGTTATCGAAAAGCATGAGTTTCGACTCTTCAAACTCATTTCCGCAGATCGCACACTTGAGCATACGGCTTGCATTGGAACGACGCTTCTTAGCTGATGCGTTAGAACTTACATCTGTAACAGACGGCATATTTGTTTTAGTAGATGTAGACTCAACCGCAGCTGTCGTAGATTTCTCTGTTCTTGAAATCTTATAGTCGTAAATCTCTCCGCTCTGTGTTCTTACGATCTCAACAGCAAAATTCTTTGGCTTTCTCTGGCGGTTTTTCCACATATTAAGCTCACGAAGTTCAATCGGAGCAATCTTTCCTTCAATTACCTTGAATGTCTTGCCGCGTCTGGAGTCATTATAAATCTTAAAGAACTCATTATCTACAACGAGCGACATGCTTGGTGTTTCCTCAAAGGTGATTCTGTCGACTGTAACGTCAACCTTTTCCGCTGCCTCTTTAGCCGGTGCAGCACCGCTGGGCTTACCAACAGGGAATACCTGAGCAGGCTTAACCGGTTCGCTCTTCTTTGCGGACAGTTCACTTGAAAGCGTTGTCGGAACATACTCGTTCTCAGGTGGAATATACGGTGCATAAGGTGCAACAGCCGGAGCCTTTGTCAAGGTACCGTCCTCGTTGATTCTCGAAATAATATAATCAAACGGCGTACCGGCTTCGTCCTTCATAACCTCAACAGTAAAGCTGCTGGGATTTTTCTTTCTATTCTTCCACATGTTCAGCTCACGAAGCTCAATCGGAGCAATCATGCCATTGATTACCTTGAAGGTTTTACCGGAGCGTGTATTTTTATAGATCTTGCAGAATTCATTTTCTACAACGACCTCAGTATTTGCGTTTTCTTCGAACACAACTCGATCAGTCGGAGCAGTGCCCACTGTATTAGTAACGCTCGGAATTGACTTCTTAGCCTTTTCCGAAGCAGAAGGCATATCCGGATTAATCTTATTTGGTGCAGGAGCAGGCGCAGCAGAAGCCTTTGCAGTTGAAACTGCCGCATCAACCTTTGCTCTCACAGCGGCTGGCTCAGCTTTAATAGCATCATCAGCAGGAAGCTGAACATTTGGAGGAGTAATAGTCTTCTCCTCTGTAGGAGCGTTCTGGCTTGCAGAGTCAGAGGAAGCTCTGGAAATATTATAATCATATGCAGTGCCGTCTGTACCCTGAACAATTTCAACAGAGAAGTTGCCGGGAGTTTTTTGGCGGTTCTTCCACATATTAAGCTCACGGAGTTCAATCGGAGCAACCTCATCGTTAATTACCTTAAAGGTCTTTCCGGAACGAGTATCTTTATAAAGCTTGAAGAATTCATTCTCTAAAACCAGCTCTGTGGTAGGAGTCAGCTCAAACTTAATTCTTGAAGGCTTGGGACTTGACGAGATTGTCGTTGTGGTGCCGCCGTTTGATTTTGGAGCAGCCGGAGCTGTTCTTGCTGCCGCTGGCGGAGTAGGCAGAGAAGGTCTGGAAGCCGCACTCGGCGGAGTAGATCTAGCAGCTGCACTCGGCGGAGCGGGCGGTGTGGGTCTGGAAGCTGCCGAAGGGCGTACAGGTGCTGTCGGAGCATTCGACGGGGCAGGTGCAG
>CACYEJ010000359.1 GCA_902773395.1 uncultured Ruminococcus sp. | reverse complement strand
TCATACATATTTCAAAAAAATAAAAATACGCTACTATAGAAAATTATATCACATCGGGTATAATAATTACAACATCATAGCTGTTAATAGAGATTACAATTTTGTATTTTTTACAAAAATTTAACTTTTGAAATCAGAAAATTCAAGACAAGGAGATATACCATGATACTGAAAATCGCAACCTACAACATAGCCGCAGGACTAAGCGACGGCTTCTTTAAAAAGAAAAACTACTACAAAGCGGCAGACGTCATAAAATCAATTAACGCCGATATTACCTCACTAAACGAGGTAGGCAAGCCTTTGCCAGAAACAATCCGTGAGCATACGGAATTTCTAGCTGATTACTGTGGATATCAATATTTTCAATTTGCAAAATCAACAATGTATCAAACGTATCCATACGGAAATGCAGTTTTAAGTCATTACCCAATAGCAAACGCTAAGGTTGAAGGGGTCAAAAAATATGTTCAGCTTCTGCCGGGTATATACGAACCAAGAAGTATTTTAACAGCAGAGATATTATGTGAAAAGCCTATACGTATTATTTGTACACATTTAGGATTATTCCCTGACGAGCAGAAAATTGCACTCATGCGAATAGAACAAATAGTAAAAAGCTCCACACTTCCAACAGTGCTAATGGGAGATTTAAACGCAGAAAGTGACTGCAAAATACTAAATCCTATAAAGAGTATTCTCAATGACGCTTGTGAAATGCACGGTGCAGCGTTAAAAACATATCCTGCTTTAAGACCCCGAAAAAGGCTTGACTATATATTTGTGACGAAAAATATTACAGTTAAGCAAATCCGAACCGTAAACGAGATTGCATCAGATCATCTGCCGCTTGTTGCGGATATTGAGCTATAGTAAATAAAACATCTTCTTAAAGCAGCAACACTATAAGAAGATGTCTTTTCTTTATAAAAAATTAGATTCTTGCAACGCCCGTATCCTTTGCAGCCTTAATAACGGCATCTGCAACAGTTCTTGCAATACGCTCATCAAAAGCGGCAGGCAAAATATACTCAGGTGACAGCTCCTCATCGGAAACAAGACTTGCTATAGCAAGCGACGCAGCCATTTTCATTTCCTCATTAATAGCAGAAGCACGACAATCAAGAGCACCTCTGAAAATTCCTGGAAACGCCAATACATTATTAATCTGATTCGGGAAATCTGAACGTCCCGTACCAACTACAGCCGCACCGGCAGCAATCGCCTTATCGGGCATAATCTCCGGAACAGGGTTTGACATTGCAAATACAATCGCATTGGGGTTCATTGTTCTAACCATATCTTCGCTCAACACATCTGGAGAAGAAACTCCCAAGAACATATCCGCACCGGCAACGGCATCTGCAAGAGAACCGGAAAGTTTATCCTTATTTGTAATAGCTGCAATCTGCTCTTTCACGGGATTAAGCTTATCTCTGCCCTCATAGATAATACCTGTACGGTCAACCATCATAACCTTAGACGCATCGGCACCCATATTAATAAGATGCTTAGTAATAGCGACACCGGCTGCGCCTGCACCGTTTACTACAATCTTAATATCCTCGATGTTTTTCTTAACGATTTTAAGTGCATTGATAAGAGCCGCACCTACTACAACAGCCGTTCCGTGCTGGTCATCATGGAAAATCGGAATGTCGCACTTAGCCTTTAGTTTTTCCTCAATTTCAAAGCATCTGGGTGCGGAAATATCTTCAAGATTAACGCCGCCAAAGCTTCCGGAAATCATATAAACAGTATTAACTATCTCGTCAACGTCCTTTGACTTTACACAAATCGGGAAAGCGTCTACATCGCCAAACGCTTTAAAGAGGGCACATTTGCCTTCCATAACAGGCATACCGGCTTCGGGACCTATATCGCCAAGTCCGAGAACCGCTGTACCGTCTGTAACAACGGCAACCAAATTATGACGTCTTGTAAGCTCATAGCTTTTGTCGATATCCTTCTGAATTTCAAGGCACGGCTGAGCTACTCCGGGAGTATACGCTGTTGAAAGACCATGCTTATCACTTACATCGCAGCGAGCAACAACTTCGATTTTTCCTTTCCAGTCGTAATGAAGCTTCAAGGATTCTTCCTTTATATCCATAGTAAATTCTCCTTTTTATTTGCATTGATATAGTTATTATAGCACGTAATTCAATGGTTCGCAAGTTTTTTTGCATTATTTTTCATATATTCAGGTTAAGTCGGGCAAGGCTGATTACTCTAAAAAAATACTCTGTTTTAATAGCCCAGATATTTTAGAAATCCACGGCAGCCTCTAACTACATCGCTGTAGGTTTTATCGAAATTTCCGGTATACCACGGGTCTGCAATATCCTTATTTTCTCCTGTATACTCCAAAAGCAGATGAACTTTGCCGTCTTTATCGTCATTGATTATTCTGCACAAATGAACATAATTATATCTTTCCATAATTATTACGTAATCATAATAATCATAATCTCCCATAGTAAACTGCCGTGCTTGACGTTTTGTAAAAGGAATACCTTCCTCTCTGAGCTTATTCTTTGAACCGTTGTGCATATCATGACCAACTTCTTCACTGCTGGTGGCAGATGACGCAATTTCAAAATCATCTGCTACGCCCAATTTATTCACCATATCTTTTAGGACAAATTCACTCATTGGCGAACGGCAAATATTTCCGAGGCATACAAACATAACTTTAATCATAAAATATTCCTTTCACAAATTTATTTTGATAAATAGTATAAGGTATTTTAAATAAACCTTTTAAATGTTATACCCAAGCTATCTATATCAATTATCATTTATCGCATATTCATTATAGCATTTTAATCACGTTTTGTCCACTGGCAACGTTCGATGTGTAACCCTTAGGAACAAATTTTGACGCAGGTGGTAAAGTCACCTAACCCCAAAAGTTGGTGTGCGTTATGCCTGTCGGGGCTTCCCGACCGTATTTCGTCTGGCGTTGCCAGTGTGACGGGTGTGACGGGTTTTCGGCACTTTTATAAAACCCTGTATATATTTAATTTTTATTTTTTTCCGTATGAAAGAATTAGAAAAACCCGTAAACCCGTCACAACCCGTCACACATCTAAAGATTAAACTATCAAAAAATATCTCCAAAGCATAAATAGTAATCAGAAATTAACAATAAAAAAAGCCGCAAATTTTCGCAAACATTTATAATGCACACAAAAATCAGCGACTTTCAATATTTGGCGGAAACGGTGGGATTCGAACCCACGAGCCCGTGAAGGCTACCAGATTTCGAGTCAGGCCCGTTATGACCACTTCGATACGTTTCCAATTCAAAACAACGTGTTTATTATACTCTATTTATTGCAATTTGTCAAGCATTATGATATAATTTTTTTAGTTTTTTAGGAGCGGAATTAAAATGACAAATTATACAAATGGGCATTATCTCTCACTTAACGAGTATCTTCGGCAAACATTCGGCTGCAAGGTATACAAGCTCTCAATAAACGGCGGCTTTACGTGTCCTAACCGTGACGGAACATTAGACACTAGAGGGTGTATTTTCTGTAGTGCCGGAGGTTCGGGAGAATTTTCTGGGGATTCAAACATAAGTATCACCGAGCAGATTGAGCTTGCCAAAAATCGGGTAAGCCGAAAAATCAAATCAGGAAAATATATCGCCTACTTTCAGGCTTTTACAAACACATACGCACCTACAGAATATCTTAGGAAAGTTTTTTATGAAGCAATTACTCACGAAGATATAGCGGCACTGTCTATTGCAACACGTCCTGATTGTCTGCCGGAAGAGGTTCTTAATCTGCTTGCGGAATTGAACAGGATAAAGCCTGTATGGGTTGAGCTGGGACTTCAAACGATTCATCAAACAACTGCAAATTACATTCGGCGTGGATACAATCTCTCTATATACGATTCAGCCGTAAAGAATTTGAATAGTATCGGTATATTTCCAATTGTACATGTTATTATTGGATTACCGTTTGAAACAAAGAATATGATTATGGAAACTGTTCAATATGTATCCAGCGGAGGTATTTCGGGTATAAAACTTCAGCTATTGCACGTTCTCAAAAATACAGACCTTGAAGAAGATTATTTTAATAATGTATTTCAGGTTTTAAGCATGGAGGAATATATTGACATTCTATGTGACTGTATAGAAATAATTCCCGAAAATATCGTTATACACCGGCTTACAGGCGACGGGGACAAGAGGATTTTAACTGCACCACTTTGGAGCGGAAACAAGAAGCTTGTTCTGAATTCAATTAACAAAGAATTTGACAGAAGAAATATTATTCAGGGACAAAAATTGATTG
>CACYEJ010000358.1 GCA_902773395.1 uncultured Ruminococcus sp. | reverse complement strand
GGGTGCTTTGATATATTTCTTATTTTTTCTTAAAGAAAGTTTATTTAGTTTCGCTGAGGTTAGTTTATTTTCCTACGCTAATTTGTTTCGTCAGCGACAGGACTCTGCCCTCGACTCATTTTATATGCTGGATCTTTTAGATTTTGAGTATATCAGCACAAGCTATTTAGTTACAATCAAAAACAAAATCATAAAAAGAACTGCCACTGCCGGAAGAATAAATTTTCTGAAATCAATAGGATCTACACCATACTTTGGTTTTCTCTTCTTATAGTAACCAACCAATTTACTCAGTGTATCGTCTATTTCACTCTGCTGTTTAAGCGATTGCTCTTCCCTCTCGATTTTCTTTCTATAGTATTCGTTTTTTATACGCTGCCTATCAGCATCACTTCTGACAGGAGCTTTTGCATTTCCGTTCAAATTCTGCTGAGGATTGCCCCTCAGATAGTGCGGCTGCTTCTCGACACCGCTAAGCATCTGCATAAGCTCGCTTACCTTACCGCATCTAAGATTGTAATTAGGATTCAACGCATGCCGCAGTGCCCTAATTACATTTTCCGGAACACCATATTCACTTCGCATCAAATTTATTTTCGGGAAATTCTCATCAATCGTTTCATGAATATCCAAGCTTGGCTGTTCGCCGGTAATTGCAAAATAAATTGTTGCGGCTAATGAATAAATGTCCGTATATGTATTATCTCTTTTTGAAAAAGAACGCTGTTCAATTGGAGAATAGCCCGGTGAAAAGCTCATACCAACAGATGCCAATGTCTTCGTTTCAAGAGAACGAGCCAAACCGAAATCAATAAGAACAAAATCTCCTGTTCCGTTTCGTATCATAATATTTTGCGGTTTAATGTCCCTATGGATAACACCTCTGTTGTGCAGTGCCTGCAAATTATACATCAAAGGCACCAGCTTAACATAAAGCTCATTCCAACTATATCTGCCTTGACTGCACACTCTCTCATCAAGGGTAACTCCGTCTATAAACTCCGTGATAATATAAGCCGTATTATTTTCCGAAAAGCAATCATACACCCTGACTATATTATTAAGTCCCTGCCCCTCAGACAGCGCCATACATTCCTTTTCGGTTTTTCTCATAATCTGAGGAAGAGAAAATTCGCTGCCATAGCTAACCTTCAACGGATTCGGGTTCATTCTATCGTAGCAATTTCTTTTAAAAATACCGTTGTAAAAAGTTTCCTTGACAAGAATTTTCTTTTCATTTAAAAGGTCATACCCAACATAAGAAATACCAAAGCCGCCGCTGCCTATACTTGCACCTACTAAGTAGCGGTTATTTTTAAGATATGTACCAGCAGGAAGTTCACAGCTTTGCGCATAATGGATACTGTGTTTTTTTCCGCACTCCGGACAGTATGCGCCGACACTTGGATCAACCTTGCAAAAGCAATGATAACAATAATGATTTATCCGATCAGCCACGCACTTCCCTCCTGTTCCAATTATTAATTAAATACTATCTGTCTATATATTAAAATAGCTCTGGTGATAGAATACCCAATATATTTAATATTCAGTTATTAATATCAGGTATTATTTTGGTGCAATCAGAATCTGTGCCATAATTATTCTATCACTATTTTCTTAATTATTCAACTACTTTAGAGAAAATAATCAAATTTTTATATTTAATTATGAGTTGATTTTGTAAAAATGTTTTTAGAGAAATAAAAAAACATTTCACTAAATTATCAAATTAGAGTTGACATTATAGATTGTTCGTGATATCATTTATTTAAAAATAGTCTATTATGTTGCTTTAAAAATTTATTCAAAGTCTTAAATAGGCAAGTTTAACCGTCATTCGTCAAAATGCACAAAGAATTACTATCAAGCAACCACATCAATAAATCCCGAAAAATCTTTACTTGATTTAGCATATTCGTAAATATACAGTTTCTATGGGATTACCAGCTATTGTAAATTTTTCTTGGAGATATTATCTTTATTTCTATACATTTCGTGATTTGCTTATTTCTAGGCGAATAGTTTTTACTGCAATAAAATTATCAAAATACAAGGAGTGATTCATGTGAAATTACGCAAACTAACCGCATTATTATTAAGCATAATAACAGCTGCGTCTATGTTTTCCATACCAGCATATGCTGATGATAATAATGCACAACAAACGTCAAACGACACATCAACCGGCTCAAATGAGTTGTCGAATTCCGAGCTAGAAATGACTGACAACAAATTCGATTTTCAGCTCTCGTCCGATGATGTAGAAAACGACATTGCCGACAATAAAAGCTCAAAGGACTTGGAGTCTTCGGGTGCAACTGCCGATGTGCCAAGCCGTGCAGCCGACACATACAGCAATACAGCAGCAGATTATACTTATACCGTTACTCCGTTGCTTGAACCATTCAATCGGTATTTCTTTGTCAAAACAGACAATCTCGATCCGACTTCGTTCAGATTTGCAGACAAGTCATCAGCTTATAATGAAAACTCGACCCTTAGTGCTGTCAACACATTGTTTGCCGATATCGTTTATGACGACAATGAAACAATGCGTGTAGACGGAGGATACATTTTTTACAGCGGAAATACTGACGGAGGAGAGATAGTTCTTCAATCTAAAGATATGTCTGGCAATGATTGGAAAGACACCGATATAACGCTAGAGCTTCCTGTACTTAAAGATAATGTGGATTACCTTATAGACACATACGCCGATAAATCAAGCTTCTTTGAAAACATGGACGCAGTGCAGAAGGGCTTTTCGTCTATTTGCCTTTACAGTGATTCGTATATTCAGGGCAAGCTTAAAAGAAACCGCACTTATTGGTACTCATATACCTCTATATATAAGGATCAAGGATTTTATATAAAAAGCCCATTCAGCCGTACTGATTCCAGATCTTTGTTTGCTTCCTACGTTTATCCATACACATTCGATTCAATAGGTTTTCCAAGTATGATGAGAGCTGTAGCATACAGACTTGACGACTCCTGTTCCTGCGTATGGAGCAATAACTATCACTATTTGATAGAGGTAACATATAACGGTGAAACACATAAATACGGAGGTCAAGGTTCGGGAAAGGGTCAATATATTAGTGAAGACAACATAGAAAAGTACTTCTCATTTGATACCGATACAAGCGATATTACTCTCGAAAACATGTACAATCTTCTCAAAAAATATTCTCAAATGAAAATTGAAGATGATATTCCTCGTGACGGTGCATTTACTTGGGAGGATATTTACAATACTATTGGGACCGGAGCATGGGTTCGTCTTGACAAGAACACTTCTTTAAAAAACAGTGATCTTGACGATGATTATACATATTTCTATCCGAATAATTATGGCTCCAAACACTTTCTAACCAGCGAATTCGGCGCAGGAGACAGCGTATATTTCTCCGGTTCACTTTCTTTTTTAAGTGATACATGGGTGGACGGACATTACATAAGCGAATATCATAATTTAATTATGGGTGAAAAATTCGAGGATCACCAAACAAGCAATATCATGCTTATGCAAGTAACATTACCGCAGATAAATTATTCTCCTATTTACACATATGATTCAACAAATCACCAATACGAAATTACCAATTACAAGATTTACAGCATTACTGAAAAAACACAAGACGTACTATTCAATTACAATGACGGTGTTTGGCAAGCTGACGAATACTCATTCGACAGCGGTTTTGCGAATTATGATACCATTGCCTCAATGGTTGAACTCGGTATGATTGACGAAAAATATCTCGACATGGTAACACTGACTCCTGAAGAAGTAGGCGAACTGAATGTTGACGGAAAAACAAATCTTCTTCCTGAGACAGGATATATTTATGACGGTACCACCGAGCCGGGAACACCGTTTATTAACCATAATCCTGAGTCGGAGCTTAAAAACACTTCCGAATTCAACACCTACGAAATTAACGTTGGAGATACTGTAGATATAAACTGTAGTGCAGAAGGCGGAAGCGGAGATTACAACTACGCAATCTACTATAGAAGATCCAATCAAAACACATGGAAAACAAAATCTGAAATGAGCAAGACAAGCTCTGTAAAATTTTCTCCCCAATACGAGGATACATACTTCGTGAAGATTGATGTTAAGGACAGCATCGGAAATTTTAAAACCAAAATAATTAAAGCAAGAGTAGTTAAGGAATTTAAAAACGTTTCTACGATAAGTGCTACATCGGTCTGCGTAGGAGACACTGTAAAAATAAATTTCAAAACCGAGGGAACTAGAGATTCACTTGATAATTATGAGATTATGTACAAGCATTCTTATGACTATTCATGGACAACACTCTACGATTCAAAAATCAATAAAACTGTAAATCTAATTCCCGACCGTGTAGGAACATATTATGTAACTGTTTACATAAAAGGAACCATAAAAATTCCCTACGGCAACAATTATTCAATGAATTCACAGGAGACAAAATATAAACAATTCAAAATAACAGTCTTCGAAGAACTTGAGAACAAATCCACAATCAGTGCTTCAACAGTTAAAGCAGGCAAAACAGTAGAAATAACCGGCGATGCAGAGGGCGGCAACGGACCTTATGAATACGCTTTCTATTACAAGAGAGGCAATGCTTCTTCTTGGACTACTAAAGCAGAAATGGGTAAAGCTACTTCTGTAAAAATATCACCGTATTATGCAGACACTTATACAATAAAGGTTGATGTAAAGGACAGCAACGGTTCCATTAGGAGCAAGACTTTTACTGTTCAATCTACAAAGGCACTCGAAAACAAATCCACCGTCAGTACTTCAACAGTTAAAGCAGGCAAAGCTGTAAAAATAACTGGAGATGCAGAGGGCGGCAGCGGTCCT
>CACYEJ010000357.1 GCA_902773395.1 uncultured Ruminococcus sp. | reverse complement strand
GCTCTATGTTGGCTCTGCCAGCGGGGAGCAGGGCGGTATATGGGGGCGCTGGAGCCAATATGCCCACACAAAGCATGGCGGCAACAAGCGGCTTGTTGAGTTGATCGAAGCTGATCCAGACTATTGCTTTAACTTTCAATACTCAATTCTTGAGATTTACCCAATAAAAAAAGATAGACAAGAAGTGCTTGCTTGTGAACAGCTATACAAAAGCAAACTCCTATCTATTGAATATGGGCTGAATGACAATTAAGACTACATGAGAATTGCGTTTCACTGTGAAACGCAATTCTGTCAGCAAAAGAGGCCGCTTTCACGATCTGCATAGAACGTGGAAACGGCCTCTTGAGTAAATAGGCGTCTTAATTATCCATCTAATGATTCAATGCAGAGTCAATAGGGCATAAAACGAGAGCATCAGATTCAATGTTCTCGTTGCCGATTAGTCGTCACACCAGCCACAGCATTCACCGTCCAGAATTTCCCAGTCGTATCTTACACATCATATTAGCTTGGTTACTTTGATTAGCCTTGCACGCCTTGTTATTAGGGTTGTGCTGATTTACGTATGCGTTAAGATGCTGTTTGGTATGGGTCTTGCTTGAAGCGCCATAATTTGCCATCGATGTTCTCCTACTCCGTAGAGGTTTTAGTATTTGTACTACAGCAGCTTTATCCGTAGTGCTGCTGGTATGGAGTATGGCTGGCGGTTGGAGTGTGGCCTATATTAGATTTTCGCTCACGGTGGAACACGATTTTGACACATTGATATGTTTTATTTGTTGTGCTATAATCAGCTTAACAATTTGGAATTATCTTAGACCATATCGCTGAGAATACGAAATTACCTTCCACGAGGGAAATCTGCTCAATTAACACCTGATTAGCTATTATTTATGGCAGAAGGGACGTAAAACTTCATGAGTACAGAAGCAGTAATTACTGCATCAGAATATTTGGCCAGTCTCGGTATTGATGTAGCAAAAGAAAAAGTCAAAAAAAAGATTGACGAGAAGAAACTTCGGGCTGTATTGACCAGTTACATCGAAAGTCAGAGTAAATATAACGAAATGTGCTCTCTCGCGGAAGAGATTGATTTTCAAGGCTTGGTAGATTATATTCGGAATAACCTAATAAGCAACACTGTTACTCGTGTTTTTGATCCAAATAAAAAGAAACGTAGTCAAGCAAGGCAAGATATTGTTAGCGCAGCCATAGCTTTTTCTAAAGCAAATACAGATGAGGCAAAATTACGAGTATCTAAGTGTATCTCGATGTGCCTGGACATAATCCATAATTTCTATGCATCCACCCAGCTTTCGATGAGAGACTATCTTCGTGCTGACATGGTAGTAGACGCTGTGGCAGAAGAAGTTCACGAATCTACAATGGCCACAGTTGCAGCATTAAACGAGGCAAAGGATCAAATCCTCACTACAATTGCTGAAAGCGGCTCACTTTTCTCCATTGATAAAGCTGTAGAATTAGCTGAGAACGGAAATGTTGGAGCTATTGGGGCAGAAATGCAGAAAGTCCTTGCTCACATTTCACTAAATCATCCTTTTGCGCCTGACTTTGGTTATGATTACAAGAATGGAATGATTGTGAGTAAACCACTTACTGCAGAAGCTAAAAAGCGTTATCCTCCTAAGATCGTTCTAACTGGAGCTGTAAAAATTGGTGGAGAGTATTTCAATAATCCAAAAATCAATCCGCTGAATTATGCATACAGGCATCAGATCCCGATCGCTATTGAAGTATCGAATGCTACAAAACTGCTTGGGGAAAAAACTGATCCAAGTCAAGATGAAGTTCAAGGGATAATTGGTAGGACGATATTCGCTAAGCCACCTGAATTTCTGCCTGCTATTCCTTGCGCAATAATGGTTCGCGACAAATCTTTCTACAATTTTGTCCTTTTGCGCACACAAGAAATAGAAGATGATGGGACTTATGTAATTTCTAACAAGGAGCAGAGAAGTAGTTTCTATTTTGAAGTCAGAATCAATCCTTGCAATCCGAGCAAACCCGTTTTCAATATTAATATGAATAACGCAAACAATCATGAGTTGCTTAAGTATGTGCAGTTCATGAGCGCACTCTCTAAAGAAAGAGATATTCATATTTATATGTTATCTCAAGGAAAAGATTTCATAGCAGGACATATCAACGGCGTAGATCATAACCTTGGTTTTCTATCTTTTGAAGAGGAAATTGACTTTTTTGAACGTGTTTGTAGTATTGAAGATTATTTCCATATTCAGCTTTCTGTTCCTAGAGAAATTAGTAACAGAGAGTATAATATTGTTGTTTATATTTCTGACCTTATTAGAAATGATCAGGTAACTGGCACATGGAATGAGGTTACCTTCACCGTAATAAACAGTCAGCATTTCCGGAAGAAGCTGACTACATTGGATAAGGAATTACATATGCTCTCATATATAGGGGTTGGTAATGTTGACTTGTTTGGTGTTGAGTTTAAGTTCCGTTTTATGCGCTCTTACAAAAGTGCCACATTGACTGATTTAGATAAAATAAAACGGAAGGCAGAAATACTTGATGATGGAGATAACATCAAGATTACTTTCCGTGCAGGTAACGATAAGATGACCATAGATACACTGAAAATCCCAGAATCGTTTAATAATCTGCACTAAGTTGAAGAGAAAAGCGGAACACTGTAGCTATGTGAGGAAGTTTATTAAAATTACTTTTCGCCTAACGGCTCACCTGTGTTGTTGGTGGTGCTGGGAATAGGATTAAATAATAAAGAAAAACTTTGGATATAAAATATGACATAGATTGTTTTTGATACGAATATTTAACGCTTACCTGACTTATCAAGATTTGATGAGTTTAAATATGTCTATGAAAAGAGGGAGGCTTGTCCACGAATTACTGAACAAGCCTCCCTCTTGAATTGTCGTTTTTCGATGGCGTTGCTTATTTTGATTAAGGTTATACATTATTTCTACACACGCTGGTATTCAGGCGTTTTCGACTTATGTACATTTTTCTGCCACTCATAGAGTGATGAATCACTCACTTTTGTGTTGAGTGGTGTATTGTAGCACACATTTTTTCGATTTTTAGGGTAAAAATAAGCATTTTGCCATCATTATTATATGGTTTTCCGGGATATTTAATGATTT
>CACYEJ010000356.1 GCA_902773395.1 uncultured Ruminococcus sp. | reverse complement strand
GCAATAAAGCAGCGTAGAGAGATAAACTACCCTCAGCGAAACTAAACAAACTATGATAGAGCAAGTATCAAAAAAATAAAGCAATCTTCAAGCAAAATCTTTCGGTTAAAACAAAAAAGGCAAGAGCTTGCGAATTGCCGTTCAGAGAAAGATAAGTGCTAAATCTTAACGTATTAGAGTATAATGCAGTACAATACAGGGGAGTTGTTAAATGAAGACAACAACTTTAAGCCCCCACAGTTCGAAGAAGGAGCGTTATGCACTAAAGGCTTTTTTGTGGGGTGCGATAATCGCTGCATTATTTATTGTACCTTCTATAATTATTGATAAAGGTAAATATTTATATGCAGGTGACTTTAATCAACAGGTAATACCATTTTATCAGCTCATGAGCAGTGCGATAAAAAATGGCGAATGGGGCTGGAGCTGGTACACCGATTTGGGAACAGCTTTTGTCGGAGGCTATAGCTACTATAGCTTGGGCAGTCCGTTCTTCTGGCTAATGGTTCCGTTTCCGGTAGATTCTATTCCATATCTTATGGGACCAATTACTATTTTAAAAATAGGACTTTGTTCGCTTAATGCGTATCTGTTTTTAAAGAGATACGTAAAAAATAAGAACAATGCCTTAATCGGTTCAATGCTGTATGCGTTTTCCGGATTTGCAATAAGCAGCATGGTGTTCCATTTTGTAGATATATTTGTGTTCTTTCCTCTGCTCATGCTTACTATGGATATGTTTATTTATGAGAACAAAAGAGGCAGATTTGCTGCAATGGTTGCCGTGTGTGCTATAGTTAATTACTATTTCTTTGTTGCGGAGGCAGTATTCTGTCTGATATATTGGATAGTCAGAACAGCAACGAAAAGCTACAGAATGCCGGCTCGCAACGCAGTTTATCTTTTCCTGGAAGCGGTGCTTGGCGCAGGAATAGCAATGTTCATTCTGCTGCCGTCACTGTATCATATTGTGGGAAATAGCAGAGTTTCCGAAACAGACATGACCGGCTGGCGATATTATGTGTATGAAAGTGCCTATATGTATGCTCAGCTTTTGCTTTGTTTCTTTATGCCGCCTGAGCATCCAACCGGCGGTGTGTATCTGCCGGATTTCGACAGCGCTTGGAAAACAATGACAGCTTATCTGCCGCTGTTCTCAATGGCTGGTGTATTCGCTGTTATGTTTAATCGGAGAAAATATAAATGGCTGCGTGTGTTCTATATTGTTTGTGCAGTATTTATGTTTGTACCGGTGCTGAACAGTTCGTTTCAGATGTTCAGAGATTACAGCTATGTGCGTTGGTTCTTCATGCTTATGCTTGTGATGTCGCTTGGTTCGGTGGCTGCACTGGAGAATTCGTCCATTAAATGGAAAAAGCCGATTATCACTTGTCTGGTTTTATTATCGGTTATTACCCTTGTTATTGGATTTACTCCGGTGAAAAATGCAGGATTAGGCATAATGGGCGATACAGCCATGTTCTGGATTTTTGTGGCTGTTGCCTTTTTCAATTTGGCTTTGTGTGCAATTCTTGTAAGTCTTTATAAGAAGAATAGAACAGCGTTCAATCGCTTTGGTGCGTTGATTACATCTTTTGCGATTATTTCTACAATGATGTCTGTATATATTCCTTTGAAGGTACAAAGCTACGATGATTTGAGTATTTATAAAGCTAATCTTATCAATGGCGGCGATGAAATTAAAATTGACGATATTCAGGACTGGAGAACAGATGTTATCTGTCTTTTGGATTATTCCGAGCAGTCATATGATAAAGACAATATTGAAAGCTACGATTATCCTCAGCTTGAGGAAATGGCACAGATTTCACAGAACAAAGCTCAGTACGCTGAGGATTCGCAGGTTCTCGACAACGAAAATACCACTATTTACTGGAGAATTCCCGGTATGCAGAGCTTTCACAGCACAGTCAACGGCTCGGTTATGGATTTCTATGCAGGCTTGGATTTTGACCGTACTACGCTTAGTAACATATCAATGGGTATGTATGGATTGAGAACATTATGTTCTGTAAAGTATATAGCTAATTACTCGGATTCTTCATTTAATGTTACAGATGATAACGGAGATTTGATATATCCCGGCTGGAAGTATTACGATACGCAGAATGGTTTTGATTTCTACGAAAACGAGTATGTACTCCCAATGGGCTTTACGTTTGATAATTTTATTATTGCAGATTCCTTCAAGAAAATTCCTACGCAGTATAAGCATCTTGCTCTGCTGAATGCAATGGTAGTAGAATCGTTTGACGATATCTATTTATGCGTAGGTGCCGGAATGGGTCAGGCAGACAGAAATGAGTTTGAGTTTACCGAAGAGGAATACATTAAAAATTGTCAGGACAGAATCAATAATTCCTGCTATGACTTCAAGCGTGACAAAAAGGGCTTTGAAGCAAAGATTGATATAGGCGAGGGCAGAAATAATGCTGAGTACGAATTGGTGTTCTTTAGTGTGCCTTACGACCGTGGCTGGAAAGCTTACGTAAACGGTGAGAAAGCAGATATCTATCAGGTTGATTTCGGATTTATGGCAGTAAAGGTTCCCTTAAATCAAACAAGCAGTATTCGCTTTGATTATCATACGCCGGGTATTCTTTACGGTACGTTTGTATCAGGAGTGTGCCTGTTTATTCTGGTAATTTATCTTGCTGCAATGAAAATTCAGTCAACACCTGATGACGAGGAGCAAACAGACAGCGATAACGAGAACAATAAAAATAACGAAAATAACGAAAACAAAACTACAGAAACAAACGAGAACGAAGAAGAGGATATCTCTATTTTTGATATCGTAAAGCAGACAGAAGAGGAAAACATGATGCACGTTTATAAGCGTGTACCGGTTGTTCTGGAGAGTGGCTCAGGTTCGGTTGCATACGATATCAACTACAAAAAGTATATAGACTTTACTTCCGGTATCGGAGTAAATGCACTTGGTTTTGCAAACAGCTCATGGGTTGATGCAGTTGACAAGCAGCTCGACCTTGTTCAGCACACATCGAATATTTATTACAATACAACTCAGATTCAGCTTGCGGAATTGCTTTGTCTGAAAACAGGCTTTAGCAAGGTGTTCTTTGCAAACTCCGGTGCAGAGGCTAACGAGTGCGCAATAAAGCTTGCGAGAAAATACGGCAGCGATAAATATGGAGAAAGCCATACTCATATTGTTACGCTTGAAAATTCATTCCACGGCAGAACGATAACCACGCTTGCCGCAACCGGTCAAGAGGCTTTCCATAAGTACTTTATGCCGTTTACAGAGGGATTCAGCTATGCTAAGGCTAACGATATGACCAGCATCAAGAGTTCCGTAACAGACGATACATGTGCAGTGATGATTGAGCTTATTCAGGGTGAAGGCGGCGTTAATCCTCTTGACGCTGAATTTGTGAAGGAGCTAGCCGAATTCTGTAAAGAGCGTGACATACTGCTTATCGTTGATGAAATTCAGACAGGTATTGGCAGAACCGGTAAGCTGTTCTGCTATGAGAATTACGGCATTGAGCCTGATGTCATTACCTCAGCTAAGGCTCTTGGCGGCGGCTTGCCTTTGTCGGCGTGCTTGTGCAATGAGAAGCTAAGCGATGTAATGACTACGGGTACAAACGGAACGACATTCGGCGGAAATGTTATTGCTTGTGCCGGTGCAATGAAGATTGTAGACATAGTTGCAGATGATGAATTACTCAAAGATGTTCGTAAAAAGGGCAAATATATGAGGCAGAGAATTAAGAGTTTTGACGGTGTTAAAGAAGTTCGTGGCATGGGCTTGATGATTGGTATTGTACTCGAAAAGGACAACGCTTCGGAAATTCAGGAGAAATGTGCCGAGAACGGATTGCTTGTGCTTACCGCAAAGAAGCTGTTGAGATTACTGCCGCCGCTCAATATTGAATATGCAGACATTGACGAGGGTCTTGATATTCTTGAAAGAACGATTAGCGAATCACTGTCTGAAACGGAAGAATAAGAATTTTTATAATGGATTAATTCCGGCAAAAGTGGGTTGAGCTTAAAATATTAGCTTTCCCACTTAATGCCGGAACAGAAAGGACAAATCAAAATGAAACATTTATTAAAACTCCTAGATTGGTCTAGTGAGGATATCAATGAGGTTTTGAACCTAGCAGACCAGCTCAAATATGAGCAGAAGCATGGTATTGCGAAAAAGTATCTTGAAGGCAAAACTCTAGGTATGATTTTCGAGAAGGCAAGCACAAGAACAAGAGTCAGCTTTGAGGTAGGTATGTTCCAGCTCGGCGGCTCGGCACTTTTCCTGTCAAGCAACAATACTCAGATTGGCAGAGGCGAGCCTGTTGAGGATACAGCAAGAGTGCTTTCACGTTACCTTGACGGTATTATGATTAGAACATTTGAGCAGAGTGAGGTAGAGGCTCTTGCTGAGTACGGCTCAATTCCAATTATCAACGGCTTGACGGATTTCTGTCACCCCTGTCAGGTATTGGCAGACCTTATGACAATCAGAGAAATTAAGGGCAGACTTGACGGATTAAAAATGTGCTTTATCGGTGACGGCAACAATATGATGAATTCCCTTATCGTAGGCGCATTAAAGTCTGGAATGTCTATTTCTGTTGCTTGTCCGGAGAATTACGAACCCGATGAAAAAGTTGTTGAATTTGCAAAGGAATACGGCGACAAGTTCCAGATGTTCAGAACACCAAAGGAAGCCGCTGTAGATGCTGATGTAGTGATTACTGATGTTTGGGCTTCAATGGGTCAGGAGGAAGAGGCTCAGATTAGAGCAAAGGCATTTGAGGGCTATCAGGTGAATGATGAGCTTATGAGCCTTGCTAAGGACGATGCAGTTGTTCTTCATTGTTTGCCGGCTCACAGAGGTGAGGAGATTACAGCAGATGTGTTTGAGAAGCATGCTGATGAAATCTTCGAAGAGGCTGAGAACAGACTTCATGCTCAAAAGGCAGTTATGGTTTATTTGTTGAAGGATTAATGACGCAGTATACCCGATAAAGCGAAGGTTTTTCTTTATCGGGTATTTGTGATAGTAAGGAGTATACAATGGAAATTAATATACAGGATATTTATTCCAAATTCCGTGCATTTGAACAAACAGAAGCTTTAGCTCTCGGAGGCTCACGGGCAGCGGGCAGAAACGATTCAAAATCGGACTATGATTTGTATGTATACCTTAGCGGCGAGCTTGAGGAAAATGTAAGAGAAGATATGCTCAGCAGATTTTGTGATATCATGGAGATTGGCAACAAATACTGGGAATATGAAGATAATGTCGTACTGAAAGACGGCGTGAGCGTAGATATTATTTATCGAAGAATAGAGGAGCTTGAAAAGTACGTGGAGTACGTAGTTGACGAGTGCAATCCGATGAACGGGTATACAACCTGTTTTTGGCATAATATCAGAACTTGTGAGATAATTTTTGATAAAACCGGCAGACTTACTAAGCTTCAGGAAAAATGCAGGGGAGATTACCCGCAAAAGCTGAAAAAAGCGATTATCGAAAGAAATATGAAGCTTATGCACGGCGTTTTGCCTTCGTATGACAAACAGATTATCAAGGCATATGAACGTCATGACTACGTGAGTATTAATCATAGAGTATCTGCATTTTTGGAAAGCTACTTTGATGTTATCTTTGCATTAAACGAGATGACTCACCCCGGAGAAAAAAGGTTAATGCAGATTTGCAAAAAGGAGTGTAAGATACTTCCGGCAAAATTCGAGAGCAATATGATGAGTTTATTTCAGTATATGTTCCAGTATGATGTGTCGGATATACTGGAAAGTATGACAGAAGAGTTGAATAAAATAGTAGAATCTTGATTTATTCTATTTGCATTGCTGATTGACTAATTTGCCAATGAATGATATAATATCTGTATATGTGAAGAAAGGAAGAGAGATATGTATATTACTTGTTTAGATTTAGAGGGCGTACTTGTACCCGAAATATGGATTGCTTTTGCCGAAGCTTCGGGAATTTCTGAGCTTAAAAGAACAACCAGAGATGAACCCGACTATGCTAAGCTTATGAATTATAGACTGAATATTCTCAAAGAGCATGGTCTTGGCTTGAAAGAAATTCAGAAAGTTATTGAAACTATTGACCCTATGCCCGGCGCTAAGGAGTTTCTTGATGAGCTTCGTGCTATTGGTCAGGTTGTTATTATCAGTGATACGTTTACTCAGTTTGCGGCACCGCTGATGAAGAAGCTTGGTTATCCGACAATTTTCTGTAATTCTCTGGAGGTAGCTGAGAGCGGCGAGGTTACAGGATTCAAAATGAGAGTGGAGAATTCAAAGCTCACTACAGTAAAGGCACTACAGTCGATTGGCTACGATACTATTGCAAGCGGCGACAGCTACAACGATTTAGCTATGATAAAGGCTAGTAAGGCTGGTTTCCTATTTAAGTGTCCGGATACAATCAAAGAGCAGAATCCCGAACTGCCTGCATTTGAAACTTATGATGAGCTTCTCGGTGCAATTAAAGACGCTATGGGTATGTAATCTAATATTCCATTATAAAACCGTATAGTGAGTTTGGAGTTTGGAGTGAGGAGTTCTTCAATTCAAATTTCCAAATCAAATGTCATTTCTAACTGATGTTGATTATAGATTATATTATTGTGTTTCGAAACTTTCAAAAATAAAGTGTGACGGGTTGTGACGGGTTTACGGGTTTTTCTAATTCTTTCATACGGAAAAAATAAAAATTTAAATATATAAAGGGTTTTATGAAACTGCCGAAAACCCGTCACACCCGTCACAACAGTCAATCCGTCTACACTAAACGTAAATCTCACACCTGCTTTTTTAGTAGGTGTTTTTTATTTGCATTAAGATTTGTATATGTATTATAAATAGAAAATAAAAAATTATTTAATTAAACTTCCCACACTCAAAGTAGTTATTTCACTTGATAAAACCTAAGATTATTTACTCTAACATAGTAATAATGTAAAAAGTAAGCTTCCTCCACAACAAACTAAAAGTAACTATCCGCCCACGCCAGACATAAAGGGAAACAAAAGCAAGCCCTTTCTGTAAAAAAAGTAATCAGGAGACCGAAAGTATAATAAACCAGCGTGGGCACTACGAAGAAGTCAGATAGAAGAACCATAGGGGGAGATTCTAAAGAGGGGGCAAAAAACCAAACTTTCCGCACTACTTTTTTTGCCCCCCTCTTTAGCACGTTTTTGTGGACGATCGGCGTGATCCAAAAGTAAATCGCCCGCCCGGCGACAGAGGGCGAAGAGGATTAAAAAAATAAAATAGAAGTTTGGTGAAGGAGAACAAATTTTCCTTTTACAGTATCTAAACAATTAAATTTTATCAAAAAATTTTCCGGATATCAGAGTGGAAAGTTTAAGTTATATAAGCTGATATTTCTATATTATTTGATAAAAAATCTAATTCATAAAAAAAGCAGCCGTGTCTGTGTGGCTGCTTTTTTGAAAAGAGTAGTATTAAATTGTAAGGAGAGATATAAGCAAATCAAATATTGTACTCATATTCATCGGGGATATCAGGGATTTTGTTGGTGATTCCGGGGATATCCGACAGATTATATGGTGTATTTTGGTAAACGTAGTAGTTGAGCCAATTTGTGAATAGAAGATTAGCATAGCTTTTCCAACGCATAATAGGCACTGCATCAGTGTTGTTTTCGGGGAAATAGTTGCTTGGAATTTTCGGGTCAATACCTTTTTCTAAGTCACGGAAGAATTCTTTGGCGAGTGTATCTCTGTCATATTCGGGGTGACCCAGTATAAAGAATTGACGTCCGTTTTGAGTACCGATAATAGAAACGCCGGCTTCGTCCGAAAGTGATAGAATCTCCAATTCCTTATGACGCTGAACATCAATTGTCTTTACTCCTGTATTCCTCGAATGAGGAAGATAGAACAAATCATCAATGCCCCTCATTAAAGGGTGCTTTGATTTGAGTACCCTGTGAGAGAATACACCCGACAGCTTTTCATCAAAAATGTATTTTGGAATGTTGTAATGATAATAAAGACCTGCCTGTGCACCCCAGCAAATGTGAAGCGTAGAGTAAACATTGTGCTTGCTCCATTCCATAATGGTGCAAAGTTCGTTCCAATAGTCAACCTCGTTAAAGTTTAGCAGCTCTACCGGAGCACCTGTGATTATCATGCCGTCAAAATAGCTGTCCTTGACCTCTTCAAATATCTTGTAAAAAGCAGTCAAATGATCCTGAGGAGTGTTCTTTGAAGTATGAGAAGCCATTTGCAAAAGCTCAATTTTTACCTGAAGCGGGCTGTTGCTCAAAAGCCGAAGAAGCTGAGTTTCCGTTACAATTTTTGTAGGCATTAGGTTGAGTATAATTATTTTCAGAGGACGGATATCCTGCGTCATTGCACGCTCGTCCGTCATTACAAAAACATTTTCACCTTCCAGAACCTTCGCCGCCGGCAGATTTTGAGGAATGTTAATTGGCATATTTATCACCTCTTACTGAGGAAAATATTTTAAATTACGAATAAGTACAAAAAGTACTTGTAGAAATTAATATTGCTTACCCCAGAATACCTGGTGCTTGGCAGGCTTGCCGCAGCATACGCAAACATCTGAGAGATGTTCCTCTTCGAAAGGAATACATCTTGATTTAACACCGCCGGTAACGTCCTTAATCTTGTCCTCACATTCAACATTACCGCACCACATTGCTTTGATAAAGCCGGGCTTGTTCTTTGCAGTATCAACAAATTCTTCAAAGGTGGTTGCAACATGAGTTTTTTCGTTCATGTTCTCAAGAGCTTTCTGATACATACCGTCATGAACAGCCTGCAAAGCTTCTTTTACAGCTTCTTCCAGATTGTCTAGGGAAACAAATTGCTTTTCACGGTTGTCACGTCTTACGATAACGCACTGGTTTTTCTCGATATCCTTAGGACCGATTTCAACTCGTACAGGTACGCCCTTCATCTCGTATTGACTGAACTTCCAGCCGGGACTGTTGTCGGAGTCGTCAAGCTTAACTCTATATTCCTTAGCAAGGCGTTCTTTAAGCTCATTTGCCTTTTCGAGAACACCCTCTTTGTGCTGAGCTATCGGAATCAATGCAACCTGAATCGGAGAAACTTTCGGGGGAAGTACAAGACCGTCGTCATCGCCGTGAACCATAATGATTGCACCAATCATTCTTGTAGAAACGCCCCATGACGTCTGAAACGGATACTGCAAGGTGTTATCTCTTCCAGTGAATTTGATGTCAAAAGCTCTTGCGAAGCCATCGCCGAAGTAGTGCGATGTGCCGCCCTGCAAAGCAACGCCGTTGTGCATCATCGGTTCGATTGTATAGGTAGCCTCTGCACCGGCAAAGGTTTCCTTTCTTGTTTTCTTGCCCACAACAGCCGGAATTGCGAGAGTTTCTCTGTAGAAGTCCTCATACACCTTTAACATTCTGAGAGTTTCTTCCTGAGCCTCTTCGGCTGTTTCGTGCATCGTGTGACCTTCCTGCCACAAAAATTCAGATGATCTGAGGAACGGACGTGTTGTTTTCTCCCAACGCATTACGCTGCACCACTGATTATACAGCTTAGGAAGATCTCTATAGGAGTTGATAATATTTTTATAATGCTCACAGAAGAGAACCTCGGAAGTAGGGCGAATACAAAGTCTTTCACTAAGCTTTTCTGAGCCGCCGTAGGTAACCCATGCAGCCTCCGGAGCAAAACCCTCAACATGGTCTTTTTCCTTTTGCAAAAGGCTTTCGGGAATAAGCATTGGCATATAAACGTTCTCATGACCTGTCTGCTTGAAACGGCGGTCAAGGTCTGCCTGAATATTTTCCCAAATTGCGTAGCCGTAAGGTCTGTATATCATACAACCCTTAACGCCTGAGTATTCGCAAAGCTCAGCTTTTTTTACGATATCGGTGTACCACTTTGCAAAGTCGTCATCTCTTGAAGTGATAGCCTCCACCATTTTTTTATTTTGTGCCATTTTCGTACCTCCAGTTAATTCTATACATCTATTAATTATACCCATTATCTCGGCAAATTTCAACCCTTTTTTACGTAAAAAATCGCCCACATAAAAGAGGGCGAATAATTTCAATAAAAATTCATCTGCAAAGAATTATTTTTTTGCTTCAATATAGTCAACGATATCACCGACTGTTTTGATATTCTCGATATCCTCATCGGGAATTTCTACCTCGAATTCGTCTTCGATTGCCATAAGTACATCTGCAAGGTCAAGGGAATCAGCACCCAAGTCCTCAGTGAGGTTTGTGTCGGTTGTAATAGACTTTTCGTCCTCGTCAAACTGCTCAGCCAAAATCTCTACGATTTTTTCAAATACCATTAGTGTTTCCTCCTGCTAATAAATTGATATGATATTTTGATTTTTAATTATTTTGTACATGACTATTCGCTTACAAATTTGATTTCGTAATCGCCGATAATCAATATACTATACACATATTATTAGTTAATTCTTCATTTGTCAATAGAATTTTAAAAATTTTTTTAATTTTTATAATATTGTTTTTCGTTTTCGAAGATGTCATTAAATATTTGTGTTAAATTTGTTAGAGATTATTGACATGCATTTCTGTTTTTTGTATAATGATTGTGTATACATTTTTTGTAAAGTGATTAAATGAGATTTTTGATTTACGAGATATAGATTTGATGTTAATTTTTTTATACATGATTAAGAAATTGAAACGGAGTGAAAAGCAATGAATCAAGTACTTTTTAATTTACATATGCTTTTGTTGTCAAATGAAATTGACCCTGAAAAAATAAAAGAAATTTCACGAAGGACTAATATGATAACGACAGCACTGCTTATAATAGTCGGGGCGGTATTTCTGATTTTTGTAGTTTATCTTGTATATTTTCATAAGACAACGAAAAGAGTTAAGCGTTCAACCGTTCGCTTCAACGATTACAAATCCGTCACAGGAACGATTACAGATGTTGAAATGGTTTCGTATTTTGTAAAGCT
>CACYEJ010000355.1 GCA_902773395.1 uncultured Ruminococcus sp. | reverse complement strand
GAGAACAGATTTGGAAAGATACAGATTGGTAACAGGAAGTTTATATCAGGAAGTCATCTGTGCCTAGAGTGCGGCGACTAATTTACAGCGTCAAAATTTATTACTAACTTAAACTTCCCAAAATATAAGTCAGATGAAGGAAAACAAATTTCCCTTTACAACATCAAAATAATTAGATTTTATCAAGAAAATTCCGGATATCAGCATGGGAAGTTTAAGTTAATAAATTCATTATGCTGTTATGGAGCGTCCTAAGATTCAATCTCAAGTTGGATATTTTACAAAATATTCATTGAAAAAAGAAATCTCTTGTGGTAAAATATAAATTGGTTTACTATAAAATAGACAATTGACAGTGTTCGTGAAAATGTTCACGCAGATAAAAGGAGGACGCTGTATGGCAAATATATATGATGATGTGGTCGAGGTTGCCAGAAGAACAATGGTGCTGTTTTTTGTGGTGGATACTTCGGGCAGTATGGAGGGCGCAAAGATTGGCACTCTTAATCAGGCGATTGAGGACGTTATTCCGGAGATTAGAGATATATCCGAAAATAATGCTGATGCAGAAATAAAAATTGCAGTGTTGGAATTTTCGAACGGTGCAAAATGGATAACGCCTTATCCTATTCCGGCAGAGGACTTTGAGTGGCAGTATCTTGATGCTCTCGGACTTACCGACTTTGGTGAAGCGTGTTCGCAGCTTGACGAGAAGCTTTCAAGAAATGCCTTTATGAGCGATATAACAGGTTCGTTTGCACCGGCAATTTTCCTGCTTTCGGACGGCGCTCCTACAGACGAGTACAAGGAAAAGCTCGAAAAGCTTAAAAATAACAACTGGTTTAAAAAAGCAATAAAGGTGGCAGTTGCTATTGGAGAGGACGCTAACCGCAATATACTTGCTGAATTTACCGATAATATAGAAGGAGTGCTTTCGGTTCACAATCCAGAGGCACTCAAAAAGATGATTCGGTTTGTGTCGGTTACTTCCTCACAGATTGGTTCAAGAAGCTCCTCTGTAGGCAAAAGCGGTATAGACGAGGTGCGTTCTAAACAGGACGAATTTCTGGAGCAGGTGAACGTAGCATACTCAAACGGTGATTTTGACGATGAATATATAGAGTGGTAATGTGTTATGAAATATAAAGCTTATAATTTTACAGTAATTGGCGCAAGCCATAAAAAAGCAAGAAAGCCCTGTCAGGACGCTTCCGTTAGCATAAACAACAGAGATTATATCCTCACCGCAGTGTGCGACGGTCACGGGGGAGAGGATTATTTCCGTTCGGATAGGGGCAGCGAGTTTGCAGTGAAAGCAGTAAAGAAATGTATGAGCGACAGGGATATTCTTCCGATGCTGTCTTTTTACGCCGGCAATCAGGAGCGTATAAACGAGATGCTCATTCAGCTTGAAAAAAGTATTATTTCCGAGTGGAACGATTTGGTTGAAAGCGATTACGCAGACGACCCGTTCACAATGGAAGAGCTTGAAAATGTCAATCCGCAGATGCGTTTCCGTTATGCCATTGGTGAGAAAATCGAGTACGCCTACGGTACTACAATGCTTGTAAATGTGATAACGGACGATTTTTGGTTTGGTATTCACATTGGCGACGGTGAATGTGTGACGGTTGATTTTGAGAACAAGTTCTCTCACCCCATACCGCATGATGACAATTGCGTGTATAATTTTACTACGTCTATTTGCGACAGAAAAGCCATTTACAATATGCGTCACCATTTCAGCACGGAGCTTCCAAAGGCATTGTTTATCGCAAGTGACGGAGTGGACAATTGCTTTGTAAACAGCGATAAGCTTCACGATTTTTATTCGATGATAATGAACTCATTTGAAAATATGGACGAGAGCTTTGCTATTTTGGAGCTGCTTGATTACTTGCCGAAGATGTCGCAAAAGGGCAGCGGTGATGATATTTCGCTCGGTGTTATTCTGAGAAAATAATGTGTTATACGAAAAATCTAAAACATCTAGCATATTAAAGTTTTGATCAAACTTTTTCAAAAGTTTGCGGGTGACGGAACACCCCAAGAAGTCGAGCCGCCAGGCGAAGACTGATTGGCAG
>CACYEJ010000354.1 GCA_902773395.1 uncultured Ruminococcus sp. | reverse complement strand
TACAGTTCTGCAGAAACAAGAGCAGATCAGTTTATTACCACAAATAACAAATCAGATCCGACAGCAATGATCATGAATATCATTAAGATATTAGCTGAGATTGCTGCTAATACTGGCAATGCAAGTACAAAACTTGACATGCTTAAGAGTTTATCAAACCTCAGTAATATTACAGTAAGCAACAGTTACTCTGGTGGTGGAGTTTCTCCATCAGCATTTCAGGGAGCTAATGCTAGTAGTGCTGTAAGTGGAGGTACGAGTAATTACAGTGATAACTCAAGAGCTGCACATGTGCAGATTGCACGAGGCGGTATCTGAAAGTAAACATCACTAAAAACAATTGGTTAAGGGTTGGATAACTTCTAACCCTTAACCATTTTTATATTGGAAGTAGGTGAGTAAATGGCTAAAAAAGCTTTAAAAGTCAATAGTCATATTTTTGGTTTACCATACCAATTTCCAGCATCAGTTGATCCAAGAATGGATGGTGTATCTAAATTCTTCGGAAGGATGTTTGCAGAGAATATTATGGCGTCTGCACCAATTATTACGTTTTTACCTGGAACGCCTCAATATCTTGCAAATAATTCAAAACCTAAGAAAGTAAACGCATCATTAGCGCTCTTGAATAACAATGGATATTTCAATAAAATTAATGGTAAATCATTAAAGAAACCTAAATTTAGTGATTTGAGATTATATGAGTTTTCAAATAATTACTCTGAATATATAAAATACGTAAACGTACTTTGTAGAACTGGAGCAATCTATTTGAATCTCGGCGATACTAAGTTAGGTGACACGAAACTCAGGGATTTCAATTGGAAAGATTATAATCCCTATAAAAATACGAAAACAAAAAGTATTACTGTTAAAAGCCAGAAAAAGAAAGGTAAACTGAAGTTTACAAAGAATACTGGAGCAAAAGCTAGTACTTTAGCAAATGCTGCTAAAAATAAGAGTTTTGTCCAGTTTTATATAGATGCCGATGTAAGTGCATCAGACTCATTCGGAAACCAAACATCAACTTCAATGATGAAAGGGTTACTTGATACTGGATCAGAGACTATGAAAGAAATCGCATTTATGGCGAACTCTGGTCTTGGTGGAGAAGCATTAAGTGGATTCGTAGCAGATTCTGCTGAAGCAATGACTGCAGGTATCGAACAGATTCTTGGTGGTAATACAATCTCTAATGGTTTATCTAGAATCATCAATCTTGGTACAGAAACTCTTAGAGGTAATAATATCATTATGCCGGATGTATATCAGAGTAGTAGTTATATGAAGAACTATACGATTCGTGTACATCTGAAATCTCCATATGGAACGAAACTTGGGTATTACTTAAATATCTTCGTTCCTTTAATGCATATTCTTGCATTAGCATTACCGAGACAAGCATCTGCGAACTCATACTCTGCACCGTTCATTGTAAAAGCATATGTCGACAGTATATTCTCTTGTAATATGGGAATCATTGCTGGTGTCTCCATTAATAGAGTATCTGAATCTATGAGTGTAGAAGGTTTACCTTCTGAGGTTGATGTTGATATAGATTTGACAGATCTTTATAGTGGTATACAGATGTCAAGTGCAGATAATCCACTCCTGTTTATGTGTAATTCCAGTTTACAGGAATTTTTGGCAGTAAATTGTGGTTTATCACTGATAGACTCAAGCTTCAAAACGAAATTTAAAAATTTGGCAAACAACTTAGCAAGGATTGCTCTCGATAAGCCTGGTCAGGTAACACAGGCTATTGACGAATCCATTCATAAGCAGGTTGACAAAATATTGAAGCTTTATTATTAAAAGGAAGACTATTATGAGTATACAAATGGAAGAAGAATACAAAGAAAAATATGGCAATGTACCTTTTGATTCCATTCAGCGTATTAGTCATATGCTGAATGATATGAATTTGTCCAGAAGTAAGATCGACGTTTTTGAGGAAGCAAATCGTATTTGCGGTATCAAATGGCATGAAATCAAGTTTGTTGTATATCGTGTACCAAAGGCCACACCAAGACCTCGTATGTCTGGTAGAGGTGTATTTTATGTGAAAGGTGCAGGTGATAACAAGCGATTTTTCAAAAAATACGTCAAAAATCTGGACGACATTACAATAATTACAACTCCTGTAAAATTCTACTGTTCATCTTATTTGCCAATACCAAATGCAATGAAACCAGCAGAAAGAATACTAGCAGAATTAGGATTTATCCTTCCTGTTACAAAACCTGACTGGGATAATTTGGCTAAGACATATTGTGATATGATTCAGGGAACTCTGATCTATGATGATTCTCTTATTGTAGAGGGTCACTCAGTTAAGAGGTATTCATCAAAACCTAGAATCGAAATCACGTTAGAATATATGGATGATTATGATTCAGAATTTAATCTCAGGAAGATCGAAAAAACTATGGAAAGGAAGGGCTAGACAGTCATGAAAGCTATTTATACTATAAACAATGACAAAGTCTATAGAATAAATCAGAATACTGCAATCCCGACATCGTTGACATT
>CACYEJ010000353.1 GCA_902773395.1 uncultured Ruminococcus sp. | reverse complement strand
TCATAAGTACCGGTACCATTGATAGTTCCACCTTCAGCAACATCAGCAGTGATTACATAAGTCTTTACATAGTTTGCAGTAACAGTGTAGTCCAGACCAATTGAACTAATAGATAACGGATTAGCTGTATCTTCTGTCGTTCCTTCTGTCGTCACAACAGTCCAATTTACAAATCTATAACCAGTAACAGCATCAGCAGTTAAAGTCACAGAAGCACCTGTATCGTAAACGCCATCACCTGTAACGCTGCCTGCGCCATCAATATTCTTGTTTACAACAACATCATATGTCTTAACAAAATATGCAGTGTATGTGTAATTGTCTGCTATTCCTGAAATACTGCATTCTTCCGAGCTGCTCTGTGTAGTCGTTCCACCAACCGTTATTTCCCAATGGTCAAAACGGTATCCGGTATCAGGGGAAGCCTTAACAGTAACAGCTTCGCCGGAATCATACGTACCGTTGCCTGAAATGATCGTACCACCCACACCTTGATAAACATTGACAGTAACATCGTAAGTTTTAACAAAGTTCGGTTTGACAGTAATCTCGGATGTTGAAGAAACCCCGAAACTATAGGTATCTGAGTTACCAACTTCGGTGCCACTAATTGTCCAATTTACAAAACGATATCCATCAGGCACATTAGTTACCTTTACTACGGCAGTTTCACCATAGGGATAATCCCCTTCTCCACTAAACGTAGCGCCAGAAGGAGCATCGGTTTTGTCAATTGAAACCGTAACATCAATTAGTTTAAAGTTAGCTACAAGGTTGCGATCCTCAGCAGCTGTAAAAGTGTACTCAGAATCTGTACTAACTACTGAGCCATTTTCAGTCCAGTTTACAAACTTGTATGTAGGGTCTGGCGTTGCTGTCAAAGTAACTAAACTGCCGTCATCATATGTGTCTGCTCCTGTAACACTACCACCATTAGAAGGATTAGCCGTGGCTGAGATCTGCCAAGTTGGAGTAAACACAGCTGTATAAACCTGGTTTTCGCTACTAACAACTAAAAATGTGTATACTTGGTTATCGCTAACGATGGTACCAGAGCTATCTTTCCAAGCAACAAATTTGTAATTATCATTTGGAGTTGCAGTAAGGGTTACAGTATCTCCAAGATAGACCGGATCAGATGATGTACTGCCATCAACAGAAACACTGATAGAACCACCTTCCGTCGGATCTGCAACTGTTTGAATAGTTGCCTTATAGCTAATGTGAAAATCCGTAGCAACTGTACCGTCAGGGTTTTCAACAGTTGTATCTTTAAAATATCCGCCAGCCGGTTTTGCGAGATCCACATTAGAATCCTTGCTTGTATATGATATGGGGCCTTTGCATTTCAAAGAACAGGTATCTAATGTAAGCGCACTACAAAGAATACTATTTCCGTTTTCATAATCGGTACAAGTTGAGGAGACAATACTATCTTTTATATACACCTCACCAAAACTTGTACCATTCAAGTTTTTCGACACAATACCATATCTGGTTCCAGCGGCATCAACTATACTATCAGTGATAGTAATTTTTTTCGCTTCGGAAGTAATACCATCGAGGGCAGCCTTTATTGTTATCGAACTATTATTAGTGATGATGATTTCTTTCAGACTATCAAGGCCATATTGATAACCATTTAAATCAATTGTACTCTTCGATATATCAATAATTCCGGCGTTTGCTCGAACAGCCGGACTTGAATTGGATTCAGTGTTTGTCACCTTCACATAACTATCGTTGATACTTACAGTTCCAGCGCAAATTGGAGCCATATTACCTGATCCTTCAATTGTGACATTAGATGAATTAATAGATATTTGGGTATTTGTGTCTGTAGCTGCTTTTGTACTATATAATCCAACAGGAGCCGATATAACAATTGACACTCCTTCATTTGCTCCTTCATTTATATAAATGCCATCATCTGACATTAAAGCTTTTTCAGATGCTTCAATCGTAAGAGTTTCTGAACCTTTTACGCTCAAAGAGCCATTTTCTACATATATACCGCAAGCAGCATTATTCAATTCTACTTCATCAACAATAACTATTGTTAGATTAATTCCTTTAGAATAGATATTTTCGGTTTTTGAGACACCAGCATAATCGTAAGTATCACTTATATGTGCCCCACTCAAAGTAAGCATATGTAAAGCCGGAGCATAAGAAGCCGTGCCGTCACCTAAAATATCATGCTTATTAGAGTCAGTTACTTGAACACCACCTACATAAAGATCATAAGATTCGGCGTGTACCGGCAAAGACATCAGGGGCAAAACAAATGCTACAACTGCGATTGAAACGATAACAATTACGATTGATCTCAATTTGTTACTAATTCTCATAACAACGTCTCTCCTATTCTCAAATTGTGACTAACAGTCCCTTATTCAATAAAAAATCTGCTGATGCAAATAGATTGATTTCTTTGGTTTAACCATACTATTTTACAAGTTTATTACATCTTTTTCTATAAAAATAAATATATAGACTTCTTTTGATCTCAATATCGTTTTATCGGCCAATTGCAAGTAACCTATTGGCCAACGGGCATCTTCAGGCAAATCAGCACCACCCGTTTGACGGGTGGTGCTGATTTGCGGAATCTCGCGCCCTGATAGCTTAAATGCGGTTTTGTACTATAATGATTCTTGTCATTTATAATTGATTTTCGCATTTTTGACGGGGGAAAAAGACAGTGAGCAACTGGTATACCGCAGATACTCATTTCGGTTCGGATTCAAAATTTGTCATGGTCCGTGATAACCGGCCGTTCAAGGACATTAATGAGTATACCGAAGAACAGGTAAAGATCTGGAATGAACAGGCATCTTCAGAAGACACCATATATGTCATCGGAGATTTCTGTAACTGCGGCCCTAAGGTCGAGAAGGATTTCAGAAGCGGTCTTGCCGTATCAAAGCAGATAAATGCGCACATCATCCTCATTATCGGAAACAATGAACAGCGTGCCATAGACGAAGGTTTTGGCGGTTCTTTTGATAAGTTCCGCGAATACTGCTTAAATGACCCTTCCTGCAGATTCGATGACGTAAAACTGAATGACTATGTCGATATAAAGGGCGTAAAGTTTTTTCTGACGCATAAACCTACTGACCACGCTGAAGATTGTCAGACTCTATTTGGCCACACACACAGATACGGCGGGCTGTGGAAGCCTTTCGGATTCAATGTCGGAGTTGACCTGAATCATTTCAGATTGTTCAGCGATGACGACATAATGTATATGCTCGGCAAAAAGGAAAAATACTGGGACGAGGATATGGCTATTAACAGCTGATCTTCTTCTCTTTGATGTTTGTGATGACAGCCAGCACCAGGAATGCCGTCGCCATCAAAAAAGTAACACCAAATATAAAGTAGAAGAACTCCGCATCGCTCATCACAACATTAAAACCGATAACTGGTACCAGTACGATCGCAGCATCAACAACTGTCATGATCGCAGCTGCCAGCCTTAATACTCTGCACTTTGAAGCAGGTCGTTTTGCAGTTATCTTGGAGCTTATGCCGTTAAGCACGATTGATACGATAGCTATATCCATCAGTATAAAACCACCTAAACATACCAGAAGACCGGTCGCAAAGAGATCTCCGGTGTCGGCTCCGAATAATATCAGCGCGACCGGACCCATAAAAGCAATAATACCTCCGATAACAAACACAGGAGCGGTCTCAAGTATGAGCAGAATACAGGTAATTAGTCCCACGACAAAACAGGCTCGTCTCGGACCGGCCTTTACATTAGTAACAGCCGGGACTGCCTGGGGCATCGGCTGAAAAGGCTGCTGATATACTGCGGGTGCAGGCTGAGGTACAGTCATCTGATAAGAAGGCTGTGCCGACTGAACCTGCTGGACCGGTGATTGAGGTGCAGGCTGAACCGGAGGGGCTACAGGCGCTCCGCAATTTGCGCAAAATGACTGACCGTCTTTGATCATTGAACCACACGTACTGCAATACATTCTCTTTTCCTCTCCTCAATACCAGTTTTGTCTTTGGATGATCAGACCGGGAGACCTGCTATCTGTCTGATCGTTTTGCCGTTGCCATAGCCCATTTCTTCGGCCTTTCTGATCATTGCCTCTCCTTCTTCTTTGCGGCCGCATCCTGCGAGCGATCCGCCATACAAAGCATAGAATGTCCTGCGCTCTTCAATTGTATATGCATCAGGATCAGCCTCAAGGAACTTGACTGAATAATCGTACTCACTTAATGCATTCCGGAATTTGCGTCTTTGAAAATTGATCAGGCCGATGCTGTGATAAGCCATGACATAATCCAACTTGATA
>CACYEJ010000352.1 GCA_902773395.1 uncultured Ruminococcus sp. | reverse complement strand
TCAAGAATGGATTTTTTCAAATATTATAAATAAAATGGCCGTGGTAAGTTTTTTAGACCCAGTCATCTATAATATGCAAAATTGATTACCCAAACGGTTAATAGGTTATCTTTAAGAGGCGGTAATTAATATGAAAAAAAAGAACATGAGAATACTTAAAGTAACAATTTTAGTAATAGCATGTATCTTGTTGGTTGCTGCATTTACACCTTGGTTATTTGCTTATATGCATGTCACAACATTAAAGAAAGAATTAGATAATCCGGTTATTAATTCAAAGTACAATAAATGGTATGAGTTAAGTTTAGATGAAAATATTTCAATATTTCTTCCTAATGAGTGGGCACTTATTAGGGGAGAACAAATGCAGATTAGAAATAAGAATGGGAATATTATAGCTGTAGGGAAAAAAGTAGGACTATATTCTGAAGATCAGCTCGAAGATGCTTTGAGAGATTATTATGGCAAAGAGGTTATATCTTTCAAAAGAGTATTTGAATTAAATGGTCGATATCCTTATTTTGGAAACGGCGCGCGTGTTCAAATACATTTAACGAAAATGCGCGGAGATTATGAGACTAAACAATTATTTGTTTATTTACCATATGAGGAAGGTAAATATGTTTTCTGCTTTGCATTTTTTGCCGACGATGAGAAAGATTATTCCGATTTATATTCCTATGTAGAAGCAATTGCATGGTCAAAATGTGAATCAAGTGAAAATAGCATTGATAGGTTTTTAAGATTTTCAAGCTGAAAAGGAACACAAGCAGAAACACAAGGGAACGGTCCTTTTGTGTTGTTGGAAGCGTAACGGACAGCGCCGGACGGGATAACGAACTACATCTACAACGCGCAGAACAAGCTAATCAAGGGCGAAAAGACGAACGGCGAAAGCTCGACCTACGTCTACAACGCCCTCGGAGTAAGGATCGAAAACGTACAAGTCCGCACCAACAAAAACGCGGGCAACCAGAATGCCGACCTAAAGGACGGAAGCCACGGAACGGATTATCTCCGCTTCCTCAAGGACGGAAGATCGACGTGGCAAAGAGTATGGGAGACCGAGATCGGCACGACGGTGCAAAACGATAAGGAGACGGTAACAAGGCATTATATCGTTGACTATCTCTCGATTGCCAACCGTGATATATTCGTAACCGAGGACGGAAGCTACACGACGAGATACGTCTATGATGTAAGTGGAAGACGCATTTCAGCCGAGTTTGACTACGCGCCCGGAACGAAACGCGGCGAGGCGGGTGAAAATCTGCAGTCTGACATAGCTGTCAGCATAGGCAAAGTCTTCTACCGCACGAGCATTCTCGGCTCTACCCTCTTCGCTGTCGACAAGGACGGAAACCAAATCGCCCACGCGATCTACGACCCGTGGGGCAAGCCGCTGACGGAGACTTACACCGACAGCAACTACAGCGGCCTCGAAAACCTCAACAACTACACGGGCTACACCTACGACGTAACCCTCGCCCTCTACTTCGCACAAAACCGCTTTTACGATGCCGATACCCACCGCTTCACGCAAGAGGACGCCGCCAAAGACGGCGCGAACTGGTATGTGTATTGCGGGAATGAACCAGTGCTACGGGTGGATTGGAACGGCAACTCAGTAGGAATACTAAATAAACACCTTTTGCTCCATGACAATACGCTGGGCAGTGGAGGAGGCGAAACCGGAGGTACGAGTCGTGATAGAGGAAGCGTTGATGGCATCGCTTCGGAAGCAAAAGTTGAAACTGGCTATATGGAGCGAGTTACCTGCGATGTTGAAGAGCAAATTACCATACTTAATGCGAATTATGAATCTTCGCTACCATTTTATGGAGAACCTGGCTCTACAAAGACTTTGTATGGCCCAGATGGTAAAATAAAACAGCAACGAAAATATGGTCCGGATGGTACACCCGAAGAAGATATTGATTACGACCATGGTGGTACTGGCCATACATTCCCACATCGGCATAGATGGAAAGGCGGGAAAAGAGGTCCAGCAGAGCCGATGCCTCAAGAAGAGATCGCTCCATCAAAAAGCCCAATTGAGGTAATAAGCGAAATGACAGGATTAACTGGATTGGCGTTGATTTTGTATTTAATTATCTCGGAGGGGTCGCGAATAGTATTTCCTGTAAGGAACTTGGTTCCTGTTCCCTAAAATAAGAAAAAAAGGAGATGAATGATAATGTGGGATACAATTGAAGGTTTTGATGATATAACGCATTTTTTAGCAGATGTTTCCTTCTTCCATGATAGTTGCATTAAGCAGCTAACATATGTAAGCGGTTCATATGTATTACCTGACTTATCAATGAACGCTGCCAATGACTTAAGAAAACTCAATGTTGTAATACAAAGGCAATGCGCTACTATGACTACAATTGAATTGGAATTTAGCGGGCTTATAAAACTGAATTTAGAACCAAAGGACCCAAAGCATTATACGAGCGAAATATTAGGCATAACTATGTATTATGATGGTGATTATATTGTTCTAAGTGACTTGGAGTCAACAAAGGCAGATAATAAGCAATACGACGGATTTTATGTGTGTGCAGAATGTGTCAGATGGCGGATTTTGTCAGACGATACATGAGCACAAGGTGACGGTCCTAGTTTGACGGACAGCGCCGGACGG
>CACYEJ010000351.1 GCA_902773395.1 uncultured Ruminococcus sp. | reverse complement strand
AGTTTGTTTAGTTTCGCTGAGGGTAGTTAATTTTCCTACGCTGATTTGTTTCGTCAGCGACGGGGCTCTGCCCTCGACCCGCAAACTGTTGAAAAAGTTTGATCAAAACTTTTATATGATAGATCTTTTAGATTTTGAGTATATCGTCTTATCGTATGAAATAAAAGAGGTGAAAAATAATGCTGTTAAAATCATTGGAGATACAAGGCTTCAAAACCTTTCCAGATAAAACTAAATTAACCTTTGATAAAGGCATCACCTCTGTAGTAGGTCCTAATGGTTCAGGCAAGAGTAATATCAGTGACGCAATACGCTGGGTTCTTGGCGAACAGTCCCCGAAAGCCCTGAGATGCTCCAAAATGGAGGACGTTGTTTTCAACGGTACCGACAACAGAAAAAAAGTTGGCTATGCAGAAGTGACTTTAACTATAGAAAATAAGGATCGTTCACTTGCTTTTGACGGTGACAGTGTTGCCGTGACAAGACGATATTATCGTTCCGGCGACAGCGAATATCTTATCAACAAGGCGGCTGTCAGATTGAAGGATATTCACGAGCTGTTTATGGATACAGGACTTGGCCGTGACGGCTACTCGATGATTAGTCAGGGTAAAATTGATTCGATTGTTGCTTCGAAAAGCGAGGACAGACGAGAAATATTTGAAGAGGCTTCCGGAATTTCACGCTACCGCTACAGAAAGACAGAGGCTGAAAGAAAGCTAAATCAAACAGAGGAAAATCTGCTTCGTCTGCGTGATATTCTCAATGAGCTTGAGGATCGTGTAGGCCCACTTGAAAAGCAGGCAAAAAAAGCAAAAGCGTATCTTGAATATGCAAAGGAGAAAGAAGGGCTGGAAATTGCTCTCTGGCTTGACACGATGGAAAAATCAAGCAAGACTCTCCGTGAGCAGGAGGATAAAATCACCGTTGCAAAATCACAGCATGAAAGTGCAGTGAAAACGCTTGAAGGCATTGAAAAGGAAACTGAGGATATCTATAATTCCACAGGTGAATTTTCCGGCAAAATGGACGAAATTCGACGCACTAACTCCGAGCTTGAAAAGCAAGTCAGCGAGATAAGAGCGGCAATTTCTGTTGAGGAAAATAATATTTCTCACAATAATTCAAGCATTGAACGACTGAACAATGACCTCAATCAGCTTGATGTCGTATGCGAAAATATTAAAAAAGAAGCAGAGGAAAAAAAGCAGCAGGTCAAGGACTATGAGCTTACGCTTGCCGAGAAAAAAGAAGAGTTTAACAATATCACAGTAATGCTGTCCGGCTTAGTAGAGGACGACGGAAAAAGCTCAACACTCCTGAATGAATACAACAAGAAGCTCACCGATTTAAATATTGAGCTTGCAAACGCAAGAGTTGCCAAAATGACAGGCGAAACTTCAATATCAGATTTGAAAATACGTATTGCAAATATCGAGCAATCATTGTATACTAAAAGAGAACAGCTTGATGAACAGCAGGAGGCATTTTCTGATTACAGATTAATGCGTGAGGAGGCAGCCGACGGATTTCAAAGTCTTACAAATTCGCTGAAGGGCTATGAGCTTATGCTTGCTCAGAAAACACAGAAGCGTGATGAAATCAAGGCACAAAATGATAAGCTAAATCTCGATGTGAACGAGGTGCAGCGACATATATCCTTTTTGGAGAATATGGAACGTAATCTTGAGGGCTTCAATCAGAGTGTAAAGATTGTTGTGAAGGAATCACGAAACGGCAGCTTGAAGGGTATTCACGGGCCTGTTTCACGAGTTATTAAGGTTCCCACTGAATATGCTGTTGCCATAGAAACAGCTCTTGGAGCAGCTATGCAGAATATTGTCACAGAAACAGAAGAGGACGCAAAACGTGCTATTGCTTTTCTGAAAAAACGTGACGCAGGCCGTGCAACGTTTCTTCCTATGTCTACTATCAAGGGTACCGAGCTTTCGGAAAAGGGGCTGGAGAGCTGCAAAGGATTTATCGGTACAGCGAGTACTCTCTGTACCTGCGAACCTCAGTACAACGGAATTCTCCGCTCATTGCTGGGACGTATCTGTATTGCCGAAAATCTTGACTGTGCGGTTGAGATTGCAAGAAAGTATCATTATAGATTCAGAATTGTTACTCTTGACGGTCAGGTTGTCAATGCAGGCGGTTCGCTTACCGGCGGTTCGCTTGGAAAGAAAACCGGTTTGCTCAGCCGTGTAAGCGAAATTGAAAAGGATAAGAAAAAGCTGAACAGCCTGTTTGAAAAAGTTTATGAAACTAAAAAGCTTTATACTCAGCTTCAAGCGGAGTGCGGCAGTATTGAGGCAAAGCTTGTGGAGAGCAGAACAAGACTCTCACAGGTTCAGGAGGATAAATTCAGAGTAGAAGCTGAATGTAAATCAGCCGATGATCAGATAAAGGCTTTGGAAACTTCTATTCAGGAGCTGGAGCTTGAAAAGGAAGAGCTTGAAGATAAGGGCGAATTTTTATCGGAAACATTGAGTAAAGCCGATACCGAGCTTGAACGTGTCGAGCGTGAAATTGACCAAGTTCAGAAAAGCGTAGATGTTTTGTCGGGCACAATGGCAGAGCAAACTGAAAAGCGAGAAAATCTTACAAATGATTTGCAGGATATAAAGCTTGAAACGCTTTCTCTGCAAAAGGATATAGAGGTTTTGAAAGCTGAAATTGCACAAGCTGAAATTACAGGAAATGACCAAGGAGTCAGACGTTCGGAAATTATCAAAGAGATAGATAACTCAAAGAAGCTTAATAAGGAAATAGAAACAAAAATTTTCGATTTAAGAGATCAAGAAATGAAGCTTAGGCGAACAGTGGCAGCAAATAATGAGCGAATTACCGATTTAAGTGCGAAGCGTGCAATGCTAGAAAAACGAAGTGCACAGCTTCGACAGTTGGAGCGAGATAAATCCGCTGAACGTGAACAGATCGGAAGAGAGCTTGCGCGTCTTGAAGAGAGAAAAACCAACCTCACCAAGCAGTATGACGATATCATCAGAAAGCTGTGGGACGAGTACGAGCTTACTCCACGTCAGGCAAAGGAAATCGCTGTTGCCATTGAAAATATCTCCGCTGCACAGAAACGTTTAAACGAGCTGAAATCAAAGATAAAGGCGCTGGGCAGCGTAAATGTTGCAGCGATAGACGAGTATAAAGAGGTATCGGAGAGATACGAATTTATGAAAGCTCAGGTTGGCGATGTCGAGAAGTCAAAGAAAGAGATAACCTCACTTATCGGTGACCTTACAAAGCAGATGAAAGAAATATTTATTGAACGCTTTGCAATGATAAATAAGAACTTCGGCGAAACTTTTAAGGAGCTGTTCGGCGGCGGAAACGCTTCTCTTTCACTCACCAATGAGGAGGATATCCTCAACAGCGGCATTGATATAAAGTGTCACCCTCCGGGAAAGCTTGTGTCACATCTGGAGCTTTTGTCGGGCGGCGAGAGGGCTTTAGTGGCAATTGCACTTTACTTTGCGATTATGAAGGTAAGTCCGGCTCCGTTCTGTGTAATGGACGAGATAGAAGCCGCGCTGGACGAGGTAAACGTAGACCGCTTTGCGCAGTATTTGAGAAGAATGAACGATAACACGCAGTTTATTCTTATTACTCACAGACGAGGCACAATGGAAGAGGCAGACGTTTTGTATGGTGTAACTATGCAGGACGAGGGAATTTCAAAGCTTTT
>CACYEJ010000350.1 GCA_902773395.1 uncultured Ruminococcus sp. | reverse complement strand
GACAAAACTACCATCGAAAACTAAATGACCGGCTAAAACCGGTCTTTTTGTGTTGCGATGGGGCTGTTAGAGTGTGAATAGTAACAACCAATTTTGGGGATTTAACGATTGGCGAACACACCTATTGAAACAGAGCCGCAGACGTGATATAATATAGTCAGATCATGAAGGAAGATTTCAAAATCACAGGACTATACAAATAAAAAATGGCTTAATTATGCAATAAATACTGTTTTTTCAAAAACTCATCTGCAAAAAATATGGTCCTATTTTATAGATAATTGAACTATTTTGAAAACAGCACAAATCTTTTATGTAAATTTAACCGGAGGCTTCATATGACTGATAAATTAACGAAAAAATGCGAACTTTTTGACAGAAATCGAATTGCAATTTCAAAAAAGTTTATATCCGAAAATACACTTATGAGCATAGCGGCAAGCTTGCTTTTTACAGCAGCTGACAAAGATGCAGATATTGAAAAGCTGACGGATTGCCGCAAAATTCTCAAAAATCATACAGGTTTTTTCTCTGAATACAGAAACATTGTAGAAATAGCTTTGATCAGCGAAATGACTCTATCTCATGATGCCGAACAATATATCGAAGATGTGAAAGAAGTTTATCAGAAGTTACGTAAAGGCAAGTTACAAAATAATTCATATATGGTTCTTGCAGCAATGCTGATGTGTGATATTGGAAAGCAAGATCGCTCCGATGAGATCTTGGAAAAGTATAATGAGATCATAAAAAACATGGAGAAGTTACATCCGATTCTTACAGATTCCAAAGATATTTCTTATGTGATACTTCTTGCACTTTCAAACAGACCTGTTGATACAATTATCAGCGATATGAATGAATGTTTTGATTATCTCAAGAAAACCTGCAAAATTAAAATTGGCTCTGATTCCATTCAGGAACTAAGTGAAATTCTTGCGCTTAAAGATGGGGATATGAAGGAAAAATGCGATAATGTAATCAAGCTTTATAACACGTTGAAAGAGAAAAAAGCCGCTGTCGGAGACGGAGCTGCTTTTTCATCGCTTGGTACATTGATCTACATTGATGAAAAGCCGGAGATAATAATCAATGAAATTCTGAAAGTTGATAAATATCTTAAAGGATGCAAAGGCTTTAATGAAGAATCGGTAAACAAAAAGCAGCGGCTGTTATTTGCAGAAATACTTGTAGCGCAAACACATGGTGCAGGTACTGCAATGTTAAGCAATGCATTTATCAACAGTACAATTAATGTCATTATAGCTCAACGGATCTCAGCAATAATTAGTATAATATCTAATGTCCTTCCGGCAGCGATTGGTTCTGTTATAGAACAAGACAGTAAATAATTCTGTAATTTGTTTTCTTTCTCAGCGGCACTGCGATTAATACAGCCCTGCGGCAGTGAAGTCACTTACCTTGCAGGGCTGTATAGAATAGAAGAAATGCGGGATTTGAAGTATCCTGTTTTTGCTGTGCTGACAAGGATACCTACTGACGATCTGCGGCAGATTCACGACCGTATGCCGCTAATACTTCCGAAAAGTGCTATTGATGAGTGGATCAGTCTGGGCGGAAAACATTATAAGGTTGTTGATAAGGCTCTAATTGAGCTTGTTACAGAAAAAGCAATATGACAACATCACATAATAAACACTCTCTCGCTCACCTAACAGCCCCGTCACCGCATTTTATTTTGATAATCGATTACGGTTGTGGAGCAACATCTTTTCCAAATTTCGGTGATTTAACGATTGGTGAACACACCTATCGAACTCATGATCAAAAGTAGGGAATTTCCCAAATTCCGTTGAAACGCCACAGTAACCGTGATATAATGCTCATGTAATGCACTAACGTGTACAAAATCTTTATTAAGAATATTTCTCAAAAGATGCTCTTTGAAAAGTATTCTCAAAGGTTGAGCATGACAGCTCACTTAACCAACGGATAACGGCTCTTAATGCTACAACGGTGCGTTTATAAAGTATAGCAGTCATCAAACATTGACAAATATATTCTGAATATTTATAATATATATATTTCTAATACTTCTCCGATCCTTTTGGGACGGTTTCAGATTTGCTCAATTTAGTATTATACACAGTTTTGAAGGAGAGAAAAATATGGCAACAAAAGATTTAAAAAGTCCAGAGTCAATCAACAAAACAAAAATACTCAAAATAGTATTAAGCTTTGTTTCTGCTGTGTTGGCAATCGTATGTGCAGAACTTATAGCAAGCAAGTCAGGTAAGCTATTCAATATAGGTGAGGGGCTTGTTTCCTCAACTACCTACATAATGTTCATCATAAGATCTGTGATCGCAACCGCAGCTTTCATATTGCTTGGTGGAAAGCAGTGGTTATTATTTAAAAAAGAACCCTTAAAAAATTCATTTAAGCATACATCACCGGTGGTAATAATTAATCTGATACTAAGTATTCTGCTATTTATGCTGTTTCTTTCGGTTCAGTATATACCAAAGGAACAGCTTGACGGAGTAACAATAGAGATTGTGCCGGGATATGGCGGTAGAATCGCTGCGTTAATACCTCTTATGATATTGGTAGGTATCAACGAAGAATTGATTTTCAGAGGCTTAACTGTCGGCGGCATGCTTTTATGGTTTGGAAAGAAGAAAAAGGGCATACTGATCGCTGCTATTATTTCATCAATCATCTTCGGATATATTCATGTTATGGCTGATATTGATTTTTCCAACACAAGTTCATTGATGACAGGTTTGATGAAAACTCTTGAAACTTCTATGTTCGGCTTGATTTTCTGCTGCGGTATTCTGAAATATGAAAATCTTTGGGGCGTTATTATAGCACATGCAGTGTTTGATGGTCTGTTGTTAGCCCCTATGCAACTTGCCAATGGTGGTTTCAATGTAAGTTATGTATCTGCCGACCCGAAACAAGCAAAGATTCAGTGCATATTCTTTGGAATATTGATACTGTTGTATCTTCCTTTGACTATAAAGTCAATCAAGGCATTGTCTGCTATGCAGCCCACAGAAGGACCTTTTGCAGATAACGAATAAAATCTGATAATAGAAATTACTTGTATCCCTTAATTGAGCAAATTTGAAATCATAACAAAAACCTTCATAAATAAATATCGAAGAAGCACCGACAAGAAACGATTCAGAATATTGTCGGTGCTGTTTTATTACTTTTAGAAATATTTCGGCAGTTCTGCCAGATTGATAGAATAACTGAGGGACTCGACTCTATATGCGCTAACCTAATTCAAAATCGCACATATGCATATCTGTTTTTGCATAATTCTTTACATCAATGTATGAGTGTCCGTAAGCATAAAACAATACGAGTGTAAGCAGCATTTCTTCATCTTGAATATCTCTATGTCTTGACATTGCTTTCTTTTCCCAACAAAGACTTTTATAATTCTCAGGCATTAATTTTAACAAATCTTCTCTTTTCATAAAATCACCCCAATATTATTTTCTTTATTATAACACAATATGGTGATTTTTTGCGGAGAAAAAATAGGTTAGCACACATTGGGAATTTCCCCACGTCATTAAAAGGGACAGCAAAAATGTCCACCCCTTACACTGCAATTCACCTTACAGGGAGTTACTAAAAATGATGACCCCTTTTCTCAACTGTTTGATTCGCACAGTTCAAAGTGACCATTCTTACTATTCATCTTTTGATTTGTACAGGTATTACCTTGACACCAAACAATCTGCGGCACAGTTTAACATATTCTGACATATTGTTTTGTTTATCAAACCGACTATTTGCTCTATAAAAAATAACATATTCT
>CACYEJ010000349.1 GCA_902773395.1 uncultured Ruminococcus sp. | reverse complement strand
TTATAGCCTCTGACAGTCTTTCTATCAACTTTACGGATTTCCTGCTTGTACCCAAGCTTTTGAAGAACCTGTCCAATCTGATTAGAGCTAAAGTTTCTCAGTACATCGTATCTGTCTTTAAATCCCGTCGCACTGATAATATGATACCTTAGCACATAGCCTTTAGGTACATCATTTTCAATGTCTTCCAGAATATCCCGTACTTCGATAAATCCCTTCATTGGCTTAGTATAGCTGTTGTAACTTTCGGAAAGCTGATCTGATTCATCCTGTGTCAATCTGAAGCAGTTTGCATAAGTTAAACCATTCTGTAAGTCATTCTCTACCATTACTTTGATCTGGGCCCAGAGCTGTTCTGCATTAAACGGCTTGATCTGTTCATCATAGCTTACTTTAAGCCTTTCCGGAAGCCTGATAGTCCCCCAACGCCTGTTGCCTGACTGATCGAGAAGGAACTGTTCATCGTTAACCGTACCACAGAACGAGGTTATACGAGGATGTCTTTCAGTAGTTCTACCATAAGGTACACGGTATTCGTCAGTTGCCAGTGTCATAAATGCTTTGACCTTATCCAAGTCCTTTTTCATTGTAGAGCCTATTTCGCCAAGTTCGCAAATCCAAACCGTAGTAGCCTGCATAATGCTGTCCTTATTGTCCGGATTTATGCTTTTTCCTTCGCCGTAATACTTGTTAATCATAGCAAGTCTTTCAAAGAAACGTGTCTTAGCAGCCCCCTGTCCCCCGATAAATACGAGTGCAAATTCGCTTGAAAAGGGATTTTCAATGTTATTATGAAGCATACAATAGCACTGTTTCAACCATTTTACAATAAGTAAACGACTCAGGGTATCGTCTTCGGAAATATGCCACATCTCGAAAATCTGCTTTATACGGTCTTTACCGTCCCATTCACTGCTATGAATTTTGTTAAGGATAGCATTGTAGGTGTTACGAGTGCCGACCACCTGAATACAGTTGCATATATTTTCAATGGTAGCTCCTGTATACTTGTTTTCTTTCAGAATCCCCTGTAAGATAGTTGGAGCTGTATTCGGTAATGTGACAAGGTTTTCGCCTTTGTCAAATCCGAAGTAGTTCATTTCATTCTTTATGGAATCCCATTTGAAACTAAAACCGTGTTCTTTGCAAAACTCAGTAAAGGTATCTACCGTCAAGAGTGTTGCAGATACTTTATCTTCTGATTTTGTTTTCGACTTTGACTTATTATAAGCGTCCGGCTCGTATTTCCGTCTGACATCTCGCCACCCTTTGTCCTTGCAGGAGTTATGAAAACATTTGTAACATAATGTCCCATCAGCACGCTTGATGATCGCAGCGTCATTATTAGTGTGTGTAGGGTCAAAAACACATTTTTTCAATTTGTAAAAAGTGTTCCCACCATTGGTGTTTGTTCCCATTACCTCAATTCCGTGCTTAGAGATAAATTCTTCCAAGTCAAATGTTGAAGTTATGCGTTGTGCTTTAGATGTGAATCTGACTGGTTCAGCTATGGTTACATTCTGCTGTACAGGTGTTGAGGGAGTGCAGTCTTTTATAACTTCTTGGAGCAATTCAATAGAGTTTGCTTTAACACCGTCCTCTGGCAGCCATACAATCTTTGAAAAGCGGTGTGGTCTTTCTGATGTATCAGCTCCTTTTTGAGCCTTAGTTCCCCAAAGCTTGCAGATACGAGAGGGATTAAAGTTGACAACATCAATTTCTATTTTGTCGTCACTGAATCGGGAGCTAATTGCTTTCAGTGTATTTTCAAGCAATTTTACGTTTTCTTCGTTGTTTTCAAGATTATCGAGGCGATACATAAGGTGAAAACCATTACCACTCATAGCGCAAATAGGCTCTGAAAACTTCATAGAAGCGAGATAATTATGCACTTCATTAGTTATGTAGTCTGCGTGAGTAATTTCTGAATCAGTAGAGCTAACTCCAGACCTACGTTTAGGGTCAAAATCAATAAATAGCCAATTAAGTGAAGCTATGTCAGAATCATTCAGAGCAGATACACCCTCGATGAATTTATCGTGTTGCTCCAAACTATAACAATCCTGTACAGGGGGATTTATAGAGATGTAAATGTTTGCTTTTTTAGCAGCTTCTTCTTTTTTGTACCCTGCTCGATAGTTACAGAGTGCGTTTACCGCAGTATCTGCATTATTGAAAATGCCACTTGCTGCATAGTGTGGATTTTTTCCAATGAGGCGTATTTCAAATAATTCTCCTTCGTTAGGGTGAAGAATCTGAATTGATTTTTTTACCTCAGCAACATCGAATTGTAATAACATAAAAAAACTCCTTTCCGCACGAGAAAAGAGTTGTACAACACACTGAAATACATATTATGCCTGCAAAAGGGCAAAAATCCCCCTTGACTTGTATACATAAATATGGTATAATTTTTCTTAGAATACAAAGAGTGTGCGAGCTTTTTCTCGTGCAAAGAGTGTGGTTGTTTGCAGACAACGACACTCTTTTTTTATTTATTTTTTCCATTCTCCCATTCATTCTGGAAATACTGGTCTACTGCCAGTTGAATAATAACTGATTTTGTGAGCTGCTTTTCTTCTGCGAGCTTTTCCAGTTGTTCCCGTGTTTTAGGAGAAATGGTTATCTGTATTTTCTTATTTTTAGTATCTGCCATTCTACCACCCCCGTGATTGCTACTCTAATCATACACCATTTAGACAGCATTGTCAATCCTTTTGTGGTGTGTTAAATAAAAAATAAGAGTGTAGAAAAAAACGGAAGTTTGGTTATTTTACATCTTGAGTCTGGTAATGTTCTAATTCGCTGTAAGGCTCGCAGATCAATATAAATGCAGTAGGTATAAAGATATACCCACCGCATATTTTGGCTCATACGAGCTAAGCTGAACGCTTTTAGAAGCTATCTACACCCCGAAGGGGGAAGCTCGGTCAAGGCGAAGCCTTCAATCCCCTTAGTGATTATCATCAATCTGAAACAGCGTTATTTCTTCAAGCGAAAGAAATGTAAACTGCCAAAATTTTGTCATTCCGTTTCTTTCAAGTCTGAGTGTGTCGAGCTGTACGGATTTTCCTTTAAAGCGTGTTTTTATAGTATCGACTACCTCTTTTTCCACTTCCTTTGTCATCTTTTCTATCGGTAAATTGGTTATGTAAGTAGTTACCCACTCTCTATTCTGGTATGAATACGCCTGATTGTACAATGCTGCTTTCATTCTCTTTTTTCCACCCTTCTAATATGTTTGTAAAGTATTGGTTATTTCGTTCTGCCTGTCTTAAATAATCCGTACTCGTCCAAAAGCTGATATTTAAATCTTCGATAGTGTCTATTTTAGCGTCTATCTCGCCGTCCAAGCGTCTGATTTCTTCCTTTTTCTGATGAATCTGCTCGTCATACTTTGCCAACTCCCTCTGAATCCCCTGCT
>CACYEJ010000348.1 GCA_902773395.1 uncultured Ruminococcus sp. | reverse complement strand
GCTTCTTTTGTGCTTATCAATTCCAAACTCACAGCCCAATCAGATTTGATATGCTCTCTAATGTAACTTTCAATTGAATTAATTAAAGCAATTTATCCGGACTGACTCCTGACTTTTACTTACTGAATTACCAGCATGGTCTGAATTATCTTCTGACATAATTGCGTTCACATAATCCTTCAGTAACTTTTCCCATTCCTCAAGCTGTGCTCTGTCAGCATTTACAATATCACATATTTTAACCTTCAAAGCATAATCTGTTAATGGAATTTTTCTTACATATCTATTAATTGGCTTAGGTTTAGGAGCACTAGCAGTTGGAATCGCAATACCATTTTCACAAATTTCTTTAGCCACTGCAATTGTTTTATCATTTCAGGAAGCCCACCAAATCATTCTATCAGGATTCCAACGATATTTAACAAATTTCATCTTATTTCGTATTTCCAATGACGGTTTTACGCCACCAAAATCAATTTCAATTTCACCTGAATTATTAATACTATAACTTGCCAATTGCATTCCTCCTTGTGAAGTATTTACACCATATACTTCTCTATTTTTTCTACGAGTGTAATATCAGCCGGAAGCCATTGAACATCATACAAGGTATTTTTCGATAACCATTTAGCCGCTTCTGCTTCCAGAAGCTTTAACTCTCCTTCAACAATTTCGCACCAGAAGCAATCCATGGATAAGTGAAATGATGGATAATCATATTCAATCGTATCAATCAAATCACCTACGCTAATTGTTGTTTCCAGCTCCTCCCGTATCTCTCTAACGAGGGCCTGCTGTGGTGTTTCGCCTTCTTCAATCTTTCCTCCGGGGAATTCCCACAGTCCCTTAAATTCGCCATATCCTCTTGCCGTTGCAAATATCTGATTCTTTTTATTTAAAGAATCACAGATTACAGCCGCAACTACTTTAATTGTTTTCATATCATACCTAGATAAATTTAATTTATTTTCTTTAGAGTAGTACCGTTAAGTATCAGGTTATTGTCTGCATCAAAGCTGTACGTATATGAATAGTTTTGTTCTGCGTCGCCGTAATACTTTGTCATTAGTACGCCATCCTCAAATACAGTGTATACATGCTCTATTACAAAACCGTCATCACCGCTTCTTGTGAAATATCCATCGTTTGTAAATTTATATTCCACGCCCTGATCATCATCTCGCCAAGTGCCTACAATCTTGTCATCGCCTTTAAAATCATCATACTTTTCTAAAGGATTTTCTCCCTCGCCCTCTTCCAATACCAGTTCATCGTCCGAATCCGAAGAGTATATCACTAATGTTTTTTTCGTAAAAGCATTACCTTTGATGTTATAATTATAGCTGCCATAAAGCAATGGTGTGTACTGATACGCCACTGAAGCGGTAAACATGTTATTTCCTTCTGTAGAATACAGATTGTAGTCACCGGATACTGACATTGTACCCAGAGTAACTATACATTCTCCGTCCTCTGTAAATTCGTAACAAACACGCTGTGTGTACTTTTGAGTCACTGACTCAGGTTCATCAGCTGACTCCTCAGGTGAATCAAAGGTTTCGGTATACTCACCGTTTTGTATGTAGTACCATTTACCTATTATTGATTGATTGAAAAAAAGACCCCATACTACCGCTGTTATGAAAGCAGCTAAAAAAACACTTAAAATAATCGGCAGCCGAACATTTTTTACAATTTTTCTTTTTCGAGGTAAAACCTCGGTTTTTTTGTCAACCGAATTTTCTTGCGACTCTAAACTATTGTTATTTTCGCTGTCCTTGATATTATCGGAATTATCTTTAGCCAAAGTGATATCCTCCTTATGATAAAAAATTAAATTTCCGTTACTCTCTATTTTACCGCAAAAGCACCAAATATACAAGTGAATTTTTTGTAGTTTAGAAAATAATTTAAAAATTTTCGGGATAAAACCCGTGTTATAAAAAATCTGCATATTACACAATCAATTTTATAATATAAAGAAAATACTTTGGTAATAAAGAGAAAAAACAGTAAATATTATGCAACAAATACTTAACTTTGTGCATAGTATATTATACTCAAAATCTAAAAGATCTAGCATATAAAAGTTTTGATCAAACTTTTTCAAAAGTTTGCGGGTCGAGGGCAGAGCCCCGTCG
>CACYEJ010000347.1 GCA_902773395.1 uncultured Ruminococcus sp. | reverse complement strand
TCCCGAACAGTGTAACGAGTATTGGATATTCTGCGTTTTCTGAATGTTATAGGTTAAAAGATGTATACTACACCGGTACAGAAGAACAATGGAAAAAATTAACCATTGGAAATAATAACGGGGAACTGACATCTGCTGCAATTCACTACAATTCAACTATGCCCACTCAACCAATGACTGACAGTGACTGTATTACAGAATTTACCTTAGAATACGATCGTAGTTATGTAGATGTAGAAGAGGGCGAAACATTCAATTTATACGGTACATTAATAATAAATGATAACCAAGGAAACCAAGAAGCTGCCGAGAAAATACTTGTTGATGAGATCAATAGTATTATTTGGTCTGTTGATGATCCCGATGTGGCTGAAGTAACAAGCGTTAAACCGACTGGTTTGATTGAAGATTTTTCAAAAGAAGGTGACGCAGCTTACGTAAGGCATACCGGCACAAATAAACAAACTTCAACACTGGAGATAATAATAGGTGTAACTGCATACGATTCGGGCAGTATTACAATTACCGGTACTACTTCAAACGATCTTGAATCAAAATGCAATATTGACGTATATATTACTTCAAAAGAAACGCACGTAACGGGAACACTTAAATCAGTGCAGGAAGCATCAGGCAGCACTAAGGCGAAGATCAAAATTGATAACAAGGTTTATGATGTGACAAACAAGTTTGATGCTTCAAATGCGTTGGATATATTTAACAATAAAGATTATAAGGTAGTAACTGCAATTCTTAAAAACGGAAAGGTTGCAAGAGTCGAGAGTGTTCTTGATATTGTTAAGCCGACTGTAGATTACCGATTGAACACATATGCATTAAAGTATTATAAAAAGAGTTATGATGTAAACGAAGTGAAATGCGATATTGTACTTTCCGCAGGAGCAGTCAGTCCTTTTTATGATTCCGACCTGAAAGGTACCAAAGCAGAGGACGTAAAGTTCTCTTTTGAAAAGTATACTGTTTCACTTCCAAGTCAGTTGTATTTCAAAAATTTGCTGAATAAAGAGCAGTCGTTGGAGAAAAAGGTAAACGCAACTGTCAGCATGAAAAATCTAAAAATTATAAGCGGCAATACTATATATGTCGATACAAATTATATACCTCCAAAAGTCAATAATAAATTTGAAATAAATATTACTGCAAAGAGTGATAAAGGAAATGTCGAAAATAAGGCAAAATTAGCTGTACACAATATGGATATTGACTCCCCAAAAATAGTACAGAATTACACCACCGAACAAAGTGCTTTGGCAAAAAGTGAATTTTCGATAGACTATTCTCCTTTACAGAACCAAGGTTTTACAAAAGAACAGCTATCTCAGATAGATTATTCTATAAAGACTTGGATATGTACAATTATGGCTGCAAAAAGTTTTGCAGAGCAGGATTTCGAAAAAGGCGAATGGGAGAAGTTCTTAGAGGGAGCTTTGGATCTTGAGAATTTTAAATATCTTTGTTATGATGCAATTGATGAAGTGTATTCAAATTTGGGTGTTGAGTGTGAACCGATGAATACCATAGATTCAATGATAAGCGTTGGTTTTCAGGATGTTTATGCCAATACCGAAATATGTGTTCTGAATAACAAAGGAAAAATTGCTTCTACGATTAAGGTAAGCACGAAAATATATAGTTTAAATATCATGGATGCAAAGAACGTAGGCAGTTATGGTGAAATTGAGTACAAGCTGCTTGACCCCAAATCGAAAAAGAATGATCCAAAATATCTTGCCAATGGTAAGGGAATGTATACTTATGCAGATGCTAAAGCACTATTTCCTCTTATAGAAGAAAAAGTTAAGGATAAGGTTAAAGATTGCATTTCCGATGCGATTGATAATATATGGGATGAGATATTGCCTTCAAAGAGATTTTTCTTAAAATCACAAATTTCCAATGGAATAGTTGAATTTTTTACAACTGTTGTACAAAATGGAATAATGACAGATGATTGTATTCAATATACATTAAAAAACAGATATATGCTTTATCCCAATAGAGAGTTGTATAATAAGAAGGTATTATATAAAAATGTAGATATTAGTTGTCCTGTAGACGTGTATGTGTACGATACAGATAACAAATTGTGCGGTTCGGTTATAAATAACGAGGTCAATATTGAGGATGATTCTATTTTCATGTATTGTGTTGATGATAAAAAACATTTAACACTGCTTGATTCTAATTATAAAATAGTTTTGGTTGGTAATGATTCCGGAACGATGAAGTATGAAATAAGTGAATACATTGGCGATGAACTTCAGCGCAAAATAGTTTATGACGAAGTGCCTCTTGAATCAGGAAAAACATATATAGCAAGCATACCAGAAACAATATGTGTGCCGCAACAGTGTTATGATCTTGTTGTTGCTGATAAAGAAGAAGTAATGCCTGTTACTTACGAGGATGTTGTTGAGCCGGAGATTGAGGAAAGTGTTCTTGATAATCCGGATACTGATACCGACACAGATACGGATACTCCAAACCCCCACGACACCGACACGGATACGGACACCCCGAACCCCCACGACACCGACACGGATACGGACACCCCGAACCCCCACGACACCGATACAGATACGGACAC
>CACYEJ010000346.1 GCA_902773395.1 uncultured Ruminococcus sp. | reverse complement strand
TTTCAGCTCCCGAACCTGCCTGTTGATGTCTTGTAATTGCTCATTTGTAGAACATCTTGCATATCCGTAAATCATGATTATAATTCCTTTCGAGAAATATGATAATTATATTATAAGATATAAATGAAAAGAAATAAAGTGTTTCTTTAATATTTCTTAAAAGAATTATAAAGTTTTTTATTTGTTTTTCTATCTCGAAAAACTATTAACGAAAAGAGATGTTTGTTTTTATATAAAAAGCGAGGCACAGCACAGCCGTACCTCGTTTTGATTATGTAATTCTCGGATTGTTAAAGTCCGTATATCCAAAGTAATTTCGGATTGCTTGAACTTCCTCTGTGTTTCCGAAAAAGTCAACCATAAACTGATAATATCTTTTATCGTAGGGCTTCATCAAGAGTATTTCTATAAAAGCCGCTACAAGGTGTTCTTTCGGGAAGTTAGGGTTGGTTAGATTTGCAAATATTCCGTCTGCACTTTTATTATTTGCTATTGTCGGAAACCAGATGTTACGATTGTTCTTGTTCAGAATCTCTACAACCGTTAAAAAAACTCTCCAATAGTCTAAGAAGAAATGCTCAAAGAGAATGTCAGGCTTGATACGGTTATATAACTCTGTGCTTTGTGCAGCGTTGATATTATTAGCGCCATTTATCAAACTTGATTCAACGGAATCTCTTGCGATATTGAATGCTGTTGCGGTCGCTATTCCCTTAACTGCTCCTTTTAAGCCAAAACCACCGCCGACAAGATTAGGTATAAAGCCCATGGCATTGGAAACAGACCTTTGATTATTCTCAATAGTCAGCTCAATACTGTCAGCTGTAACCGAGAAATCGTCGAGTACCAAGTGATAGTTTTCTTTATGAATATTTAGCATATCAGCTTCTGTAATATTCCATAAGCCGTCGGAAATAAGTATTTGTACCGCTTTAGCGCACGTAGCCCCTAAATAATAATCGTAAATTTCAGGAGTAAAATGACAATATGTTACCAAATCTCTGACTTTTTTATTGTATTTTGCTCTTGCGCTGTTTGCGCACTCGTCAGCAAATTTTCGGAACATCAAACGATATGTATTAAATAAGTCTAATTCCGAAGGGATTTGAAGTATATGACCACATAAGGGAAACTCTCTTTGCGTACCGCTGGCGGCTTGCCACACATCCGATATTGATTCGGGCTCTTCATTCTTTGGAATCTCCGAAGAAGTTTGTTTTGAAATATACAAGATTGCCCGCTGTGCTACTTCATACAAACCGGCTTGTAATGGAAAGGAAAAACTATTATCTCTATTATTTACTGTAAAAATGAAATCCTGTGAATCGGCTGGTTCAGAAATGCTTACTTTTACCTCGTCAAAACGATAGATTTGCTCGATTGAACCGCTTCGCATTGAATTGGTAAATACATTTTTAAGACCCAAGGGTATGTAATAGAGCTTGAGATAATCATCATACACTTCAATTTTAGAGCCATTACTGGATTGTAGCAGATACTTGTAATTCTTTGATACGCCGTTTGCTATATCAATCTGCTCGTTAGCATAATTCATCGTACTGATAAACTTGTCCTTTTGACTAAAAGCAAAGACAAGAAGCAGTTTGTTTCCGCTTTTCAATAACGCTTGTGCCGTTCCGTTCATCAATGCGGTAGTTGGAACGTTGGATAAACTGATTTTTACGAACTTAGAATAACTGTATTCCTTATTTCCGTATATCAGCGATTTGTCTGTCAATATAAAACTTCTACCTATACCCATCGCGGGACTGAATCGTTCATAGATTGTATATTGTTGTTGATTATTTTGCTGTGACGTTGGTTGTTCTGTCTGTGCAGCGGCTTGTCCTACATGAGTTCCGCAACCAGGGCAGAAATTAGCGTCATCAGCGATTTGTTTTCCACATTTGGTACAAAACATCTTCCACACCCCGTATAGTGTTTTTTATTATTATTATATAACTCTTTTTTGTGTTCTGTCAACGCGATTTGTAAACTTTACAAAATTTTCATTGATAAACCTTTAAGATATTATTAGAGGTGATTTGATGAA
>CACYEJ010000345.1 GCA_902773395.1 uncultured Ruminococcus sp. | reverse complement strand
GAGTTAAAATCGGAAGAAAAGACCGAGGATAAATCCGAAGAGTTAAAACCGGAAGAGAAGACCGAGGACAAATCCGAAGAGTTAAAATCGGAAGAAAAAGCCGAGGAAATAAAACCCGAAGCGGATAAACATTTCGATAATATAAAAGTTGAAAATATTAATTCAGAGGGTAACAAAATCGGCGATGACGATGAAGATGAGGAAATTCACTTTGAAGAGGAATTTGTATTCGATGAATCGGACGATGACGTTATAGACGCTGTTACCCCTATTGACGATAACGAAACGATAGATAATCTGGGAAATCTGTTTGATACGTCAGAGAATGTCGAGCAGCCTGTTATCGAAGATGTATCACAGGAAAGTAAAAATGATACTCCAGATGTTCCGGCGGAGATGAAAAATTCCGAAAGTACGGAGAAGCAAAATCCCGAAGAAACTGCTTCTAATGCTCAATCACCGGAAGAGAAAAATCCTGAGAATCTCGCTCAAAATTCCGTTAAAGCACAGGAATCACAGCCGGATAAGAACGGCGATGTCAATAAACAAGAAGAACCGCTTGTTATTAGGCATAAGGAGTATGAGGATATATCTTCCAATCTCACAGACGAAGAGAAGCAGAAAAAAGCCGGCAAGCTCAAAACCGCGTTCGCCAAAGTAAAGGATAAGCTTGTCAGAATGTGGAACACTAAGGACGACGGTACTGTAGAGGGTGAAAAGACCTCTAAAGCCGAGCAACACAAGTCAAACAAAACTTTTGTTTCAGACAAAGCCGATGTTGCTGCTTCTGCTGCGGATACAGATGTAAAAGCCGATATTATTGCAATTACTCCCGAAAATTCGAAGAGTATTTCCGAAGGCGAAAACAAGCCGGATAATGCGGAGATTTCCGTTAGCGAGAATATAAGCTCCGAAAATGAGCAGTCCGCTAAAATTATTCCGATGACCGTCATTAAGAACGAAAATGCAAACGTTGTTCCTATTGATAAGGATAAAGTTCGTGAATCGCTGAGTGTTATTCAGCTTGATAAGAAGCCTGCCGAGCCGGATATACTTACAGATGAGCAGAAGCACCAGTTGGAGATGAACCAGAAGGTTCTTGAAAAGGTTAAGCAGTACGAAGAGGAAACTGCCGAAAAGCGTGAGGAGCTTAGAAAGGCAAGAGCTGAACGCTCCGCAAAGGCTTATGAAAAGGCGTTCGGTACTGTTGACCCGATAAAGGAGCTTGAAGTAAACGACTACCTGAGCGGCGAGCCTGTAAATATAATCAAGGTTAAAGCCGGTAAATTCTCTGAATCGGTTAGAAGCGAGTATGAATTTTACGTAGGCTATACCAGATTAAAGAATGTTGCTAAGCAGCAAACTAAAGTTGAGAGTACGGCGTATAGTGAGGAGTCACAGCCGGCAGCGGCAGCTCAGCCTAAATCAACTCCTGCCGCCGAACGTGTAAGCTTGGACGAGAGCCGTTACGCTGAGTTCTCAGACGATAGATTTGCGAAGAGCCGTGACAAGCTCGACAGCATTTCCAAAAGACTTGACTACAAGGATACTAAAAACCCCGAAACAGTTGAGTACAGAACGGAAGATGACGCAGTTAAAATTAAAAAGCTGCTTCAGGATAACCTGAAAAACGCTAAGCTCCAGTGGAGCGTATCGCTTGGTCTTACAATTGCGATGTTTGTGCTGTTCTGCATAGGCGGTGTTTTCACTGTCGGCGCGGGAGAGAATGCAAAGGACAGCTCGCTGAGAGGATTTGCATTTATTAATCTTTGCGTTTACGGCGCTATGCTTTACAATTGCAGAGAAATTATTTTCAGAGGATTGCAGCCGCTTAGAAAGCTGAAATCCAATTCTGATACAGGTTATGCGGCAGCGGCAGTTGTGGCGGCGTTCCAGTCAATTGTGGCGTTGATTAATCCTACTCCGTTCTTCCGTCAGGGTATGAATGTGTATACGCTTATCGTGACGCTTGCATTGGCTGTCAGCTCGTTGGGCAAACAGCGTAATGCGGACAGAATTTCGTCCAATTTCCGATTTGTGTCGGATTCTTCACAGAAGTATACGGGCAAATTTTTCCATGACCAGAGAATGGTTGCAACGCTTTTAAGCGGCACAAGAAACGACAAGTCGGAGCTTGTGTTCCAGAAAAAGACAGCTTTCTTAAAGCACTTTATGAAGCTTTCAACATCGCCTGATCCCGGAGAAAGCTTAGGAGATAAGTTCTCTTTGCCGACAATAATATTCTCTTTGGTAATAAGCATTGTGTACTTGTGCTTGTCAAAGAGCTTTGCGGATTCCATATCTGTTCTGAGCATTATGCTTTGCGCGGCTGTACCGATGTGTTCAAAGGCGTTGGGTTCTGTACCGCTTCATAAGCTTGCGAAAAATTCGCTTGCAAATCAGTCTATGGTGGTTGGCTATCAGGCTGTTGAGTGTTTCTCCGAGAGCGCGGCGGTTATGCTCGATGCGAAGGAGCTGTATCCGGAAGGCTCTGTTCATATGAACGGAATTAAGAAGTTTGATTCTAAAAGAATAGATGATGCAATGCTGGCGGCGGCGTCTGTTATTATTACGGCAGGCGGCGCAATGGCTGGAATGTTTGACGGCATTATTCAGGGCAATAAGCTTGAAAATCTTCCGCCTGCCGAGAACGTAATTTACGAGGACGGCAAGGGACTTATCGGCTGGGTGAACAACGAGAGAATTTTCATCGGAAACAGAGAGCTTCTCCGTGAACATGATATTGAGCCTATGCCGAAGGAGTACGAGGCAGAGCAGAAGGAAAACGGCGATGAAATTCTGTACCTTGCGTGCGCAGGTGAGCTTGTGGCAATGTTCATTGTTGGCTACAGCGCTAACAGAAGAGTTGCAGACGCGCTAAGACGTATGGAAGCAAACGGTATGAGTATGCTTATCAGAACGACAGATGTAAATATTACGGCTGAGCGAATAGCTAAGGATTTTGGAGTATCGCATAGAAGCATTAAAATTCTTGAGCAGAAGAATTCCAACGTGGTTCGTGACGAGATGATTGGAAAGGAAAAATCCTCTCCGGCATTCGTGGCTACAAAGGGCGGCGTTACATCGTTCGGACGCGCGGTAAGCGGCTGTATTCAGACGAAGAGAAATATTTCTTTGTCGCTTGCGGTGCAGATAGTCGGCGTACTGCTTGGCTTGTTGATTGTCACTGTAATAGCGCTTGTGTCGGGAGTGCATCATATCGGAGCGATTCCAATGTTCTTCTTCTTCCTGTTCTGGGTAGCGGCGGTTCTTGGAGCGCCTATGATTGCTCAGAAGATACAGAAGTACTGATAATAAAAACACGAGGTTTCTCACATGGGTATACGCCTTGTGAGAAATCTTTTATTTTAAAGGAGAGATGTAAAATGCAGATAGCGCCCTCGTTTTTATCGTGTGACTTTTCAAAGCTTGGTGAGGAGCTTGTGCGAATGGATAAGGCGAAAGCGGATTTAATACACCTTGATGTTATGGACGGACATTTTGTGCCGAACATAACCTTTGGAGCGCCTGTTATAAAATGGGCAAGACCTTACACAAAGCTTCCGTTTGATGTTCACCTTATGATAAGTGAGCCGCATAGATATATCAAGGATTTTGCGCAAGCCGGAGCTGATATTATTACTTTCCACGTTGAATGTGAGAGCGATATCGGCGAAACCATTGACCTTATTGAAAGCTGTAACATTAAGCCGGGGCTTGTGATAAAGCCGAATACGCCGGCGAGTGCGGTATTTCCGTATCTGAACAGACTGTATATGGTGCTTGTGATGACGGTTGAGCCGGGCTTTGGGGGGCAGTCGTTCATGGTAGATATGCTGCCGAAGGCTGCACAAATAAAGGATTACGCAAAATCTATCGGCAAGGAGATTCTTGTTGAAGCAGACGGCGGTATTAACAGCGATACTATTGAAGCGTGTGCGAAAGCCGGAGTTGATATATGCGTATCGGGTACGGGTGTGTTTAAAGCTCCGGACGCAGCGAAAGCAATTGCAGAGTTAAAGGGAGTATAAACTCGAAATTTAGAAGAGATGACATATAAAAGTTTTGATCAAACTTTTTCAAAACTTTGCGGGTGACGGAACACCCCAAGAAGTCAAGCCGCCAGGCGAAGACTGATTGGCAGGT
>CACYEJ010000344.1 GCA_902773395.1 uncultured Ruminococcus sp. | reverse complement strand
TAAAATGTTGATGTCGTATAAATCGGCAAATTCGTAACCAAAGCCAAACGTACCGCTTGCCGGAATAATCGGGTTATCAAGTGTAAGACCGCTTAATGTAACCTTAGTATTTACCATATGATCTCCTCCTTTACAAGTACTGGCCCGTCCTTACAGATTCGTTTATTACCGTACTTTGTTTTACAGGTGCAGCCCATACAAGCACCGAAGCCGCAGCCCATTCTTTCCTCGAAGCTGAATTCGCCGCTTGTCACTGCTGCATTGTAAACAGCCTTAAACATAGGCAGAGGGCCGCAGGTGTAGAAATATGTATATTCGCCAACCAACGGGAATGCGTCCGTTACAAAGCCTTTTGTGCCAACGCTTCCGTCAACTGTTGTGATGTGTACTTCAACGCCGAGCTTTTCGAATGATTTTGCGGCAAAAATCTCGTATGAAGAGTTGAAACCGAGAATTACTTTAGGCTTAGCTCCTTTTTCGATTAGCTTCTTACATAGATTATAAAGTGGCGGTACACCTACGCCGCCGCCAATCAGCAGGGGAGAGTCGCCGCTTTTTGAGATGTCAAATCCGTTTCCTAAACCTACAAGCAGGTCGAGCTTCTGCAAAGTCTCAAATTTGCTCATAAGCTCCGTGCCCTGACCAACCACCTTGTAGATTATTGTGATTGAATTTTCATCGTAATCGCAGATAGAAATAGGTCTGCGAAGATAGTGACCGTCCAGCTTAATGTTTACAAACTGACCGGGTGCAGTGATAGCGTGAGTATCACCGCTGAGTATCATCTTATAAACATCTTTTGCAATTTTAATATTTGATGTAACAGAATAAATACCTTGGTACATTTAAACACCTCCGTGTGTTTATTCGGATTTGCTTTTGTCATAATTCATATTACCAAAAAGCACCCTGTATAAGGGAGCTTTTTGGTTTTACTTATATCCACGAAAATTCGAGTGATATAAGCTATTACATATCAATTGTAGAAATACAAAGCGTAGTTTCCTCAAGCACATCAAGCAATGCCCTTACCGTATCAAGAGCCGTAAAGATAGCAACATTATTTTCAACAGCCCAACGTCTGATAAGATAGCCGTCATTGGAGTTCTCGTGGTAGAGATCCTTTGTGTTGATAACGTAGCTGATGTAGCCCGAACGCAGTGTGTTGGCAATGTCGTCTTGGTCTGATGAGAGCTTATGTCTGAGCCTTGTTCTGATACCATGCTCTTTGAGGAACTTAGCCGTACCCTCCGTAGCTTCAATATTGAAACCGAGATTGTAGAAACGTCTGATGAGCGGCAAAGCCTCTTCCTTGTCAACATCGGCAATTGTAGCAAATACTGTGCCGTAGTTTACCATTTTAGTACCCGATGACTGCAAGGCTTTGTAGAGTGCCCTCGTCAATGTGTTGTCGTAGCCGATAGCCTCGCCGGTTGATTTCATTTCAGGGGAGAGGTAAGCGTCCAGACCGCTCAGCTTGGAGAATGAGAATGCCGGTGCTTTAACGTACCAACGCTCTTTCTCCTTAGGATAAACCTCGTTAATGCCCTGCTCTTTAAGGCTCTTGCCGAGAATTGCAAGCGTTGCGATATCAGCGAGTGAATAGCCAGTAGCCTTAGAGAGGAACGGAACAGTTCTTGAAGAACGTGGATTTACCTCGATTACATAAACATCATTGTTTCTGTCAACAATAAACTGAATATTGTACAGACCAACGATGCCGATTCCCAAACCAAGCTTCACCGTATAGTCAATGATAACGTCCTTGACGTGCTGTGGAATTGTGAAAGACGGATAAACGCTGATACTGTCGCCGGAGTGAATACCGGTTCTTTCAACGTGTTCCATAATACCCGGAATGAATACGTCCGTGCCGTCGCATACAGCGTCAACTTCACATTCCTTGCCTACAATATATTTGTCAACAAGCACCGGCTTATCCTCGTCAACCTCAACGGCAGTCTTTAGATAGTGGCGGAGCATATGCTCGTTTGCAACAATCTGCATTGCTCTTCCGCCCAGAACGTAACTCGGACGAACAAGAACAGGATAACCAATCTCAGCGGCAGCCTTTACGCCGTCCTCGATGTTGGTAACTGCCTGACCCTTAGGCTGTGGGATTTGAAGCTCTTCCATAATCTTTTCAAAGGAATCACGGTTCTCAGCCTTTTCGATAGCCTCAACGTCTGTGCCGATAATCTTTACTCCACGCTTCATAAGCGGCTCGGCAAGGTTGATTGCTGTCTGACCGCCAAGCGATGCAACTACGCCAATGGGGTTTTCAAGGTGAATAATATTCATTACGTCCTCAACGGTGAGCGGCTCAAAATAAAGCTTGTCACTCGTTGTGTAATCGGTTGAAACAGTTTCAGGGTTGTTGTTGATGATGATTGCCTCATAGCCGTTGTTCTTAATCGTCATAACAGCGTGAACTGTTGAGTAGTCAAATTCAACACCCTGACCAATACGAATCGGGCCTGAACCAAGTACGACAATCTTCTTTCTGTCGCTGACAATTGACTCGTTCTCCTGCTCGTATGTCGAGTAGAAATAAGGAATATATGACTCAAACTCAGACGCGCAAGTGTCAATCATCTTATATACAGGGAATATTTTGTTCGCAACACGGAGATTATATACATCGTCCTCGGTGCATTCCCAAAGCTTAGCAATATACTTATCGGAGAAGCCCATTCGCTTTGCCTGATATAGAGTGTCAAGATTATTTTTGTTATCCTTGATAACTCTTTCAAAATCGACAATGTTCTTAATTTTTTCAAGGAAGAACATATCTATCTTAGTTATATCAAAAATCTCTCTCAGGTCAACGCCGTTCCAGATAAGCTCGGCAATAGCATATATTCTGTCGTCCGTGCCCTTGCGGATATAGTCAAGAAGCTCATCATTTGACAAGTCGTTAAACTTAGGCTTGTAGATGTGGTAAACATCAATTTCCAATGAGCGGACAGCTTTAAGCAAACTCTCTTCGAAAGTTCTGCCTACGCTCATTACCTCACCGGTAGCCTTCATCTGAGTGCCTAGAACGTTTGAAGCATCGGAGAATTTGTCAAACGGGAATCTCGGCATCTTAGTAACAACATAGTCCAGAGTTGGCTCAAAGCTTGCCGGAGTGTTAGCAATCTGAATTTCATCAAGCGTCATGCCTACTGCAATTTTAGCGGAAACTCTTGCAATCGGATAACCGCTCGCCTTAGACGCAAGCGCCGAAGAACGTGATACTCTCGGATTAACCTCAATCAAATAGTAATCAAACGAAACAGGGTCAAGCGCAAACTGTACGTTACAGCCGCCCTCAATCTTCAATGCGCGAATAATTTTCAATGCGCTGTCACGAAGCATATGATACTCTTTATTTGTAAGAGTCTGGCTTGGCGCAACAACAATAGAATCGCCTGTGTGAATACCTACGGGGTCAAGGTTCTCCATGTTACAAATGGTAATTGCAGTATCGTTTGAGTCACGGATTACCTCGTATTCAATCTCTTTAAAGCCCTTAACGCTCTTCTCAACGAGTACCTGATGAACAGGGGAGAGCTTCAACGCATTTTTCATAATCTCAACAAGCTCTTCATCGTTGTTTACGAATCCGCCGCCTGTGCCGCCAAGAGTAAACGCCGGACGAAGCACAACCGGATAACCGATATCGTGAGCGGCATTAAGACCCTCTTCAATCGAGTGCGTGATGATAGAGGGGAGAACCGGTTCGCCGATTTCCTCGCAAAGCTCCTTAAAGAGTTCTCTGTCCTCTGCGCGTTCGATACTCTCAACGCTGGTGCCGAGCAGTTCAACCTGACACTCTTCCAATACGCCCTTTCTTGCAAGCTTCATTGCAAGATTCAAGCCTGTCTGACCGCCGATTCCCGGAACAATCGCATCGGGGCGTTCGTATCTGAGAATTTTTGCCATATATTCAAGCGTCAAAGGCTCCATGTAAACCTTGTCGGCGATAACTGTATCCGTCATAATTGTAGCTGGGTTAGAGTTGCAAAGCACAACCTGATAGCCCTCTTCACGGAGCGCAAGACACGCCTGTGTTCCTGCATAGTCAAACTCGGCAGCCTGACCTATTACGATAGGTCCTGAGCCTATTACCAAAACTTTTTTGATGTCACTTCTCTTAGCCATCTTATTTGCCCTCCTTCATAAAACTGATGAACTTTTCAAACAAATAGAAGCTGTCCTGCGGACCAGGAGCGGATTCCGGGTGATACTGTACGCTGAATACCTTGTCCTTATCGCAGGAAACGCCCTCGACAGTGTTGTCAAGAATGTTGATGTGAGTAACTTTCAAATCGGTATCCTTAACGCTGTCTGTATCAACAGCATAGTTATGGTTCTGGCTGGTAATTTCAATTCTGCCTGTTTCGAGATTTTTAACCGGGTGGTTGCCGCCTCTGTGACCGAATTTAAGCTTATAGGTTTTGCAGCCGTAAGCAAGGCTGATGAGCTGATGACCAAGACAAATGCCGAAAATCGGGTATTTGCCTCTGAGTGCTTTTATAAGCTCGATTGTTTCCGGAACGTCCTCCGGGTTACCCGGACCGTTTGAGAAGAATACTCCGTCCGGACTCAGCTTTTCAATTTCCGCAGCGGTTGTATTGTATGGAACTACAGTTACATTACAGCCAAGCTTGTTGAGGCTTCTGATAATATTGAGCTTGATACCGCAGTCAACTGCAACAACGTCAAGCTTCGGGTGTGCTGTTCTGGAATACCATTTTTTCTTGCAGCTTACTTTTGGAACTGCGTCTGTAGGAACATCTGTATTGGACAGAATTTCCATAGCCTTTTCATGCGGAGTGTCAATCGAAGTGATAAGCACCTTGCAGTTACCGAAATCTCTGATTTTTCTGGTGAGCATTCTGGTGTCAATGCCTGCAATGCCCGGAATACCGTACTCTTCAAGCACCTCGCCGAGTGTTCTTGTATATCTGAAATTAGACGGAATATTATTGTATTCTCTTACTATAAGTCCGCCGATTGTCGGAATTTTAGTTTCGAAGTCATCATCTGCAATACCGTAGTTGCCGATAAGCGGATAAGTCATTACAACCATCTGATAAGTATAAGACGGGTCAGAAACAATCTCCTGATAACCTACCATTGAAGTATTGAATACAAGCTCGCATACTCTGTCACATTCATGACCGAAGCCGATGCCTGCGTATTCGCTGCCGTCCTCCAGAACAATTTTTCTATTTAATTTTGTTTCCATTTTATTTCCCCCTCAATCATTGTCATCATACATTGACCGTAAACCTCCATACCCTTAAAGGGCGTTGCACGTCCCATAGTAAGGAAGCTGTCGGGGTCAACTGTGTATTTTTTATTTAAATCCCATATGCAAAGGTTTGCGGGTTTATTGATATCAATTGCAGAGTCAATACCGAAGCGTCTGCCCGGATTAACGCTCATTAGCTCAATAAGCTTTTCGAGAGTGATAATATTTGTCTTGACTAAATTTGTGTACAGCACCGGAAAAGCTGTTTCAAGTCCGACAATACCCATAGCACTTTTCTCCAAGCCTTTTGATTTTTCCTCAGCAGAGTGCGGAGCGTGGTCTGTAGCTATCATATCAATTGTGCCGTCCTTGATGCCCTCAATCAGAGCTGCTTTGTCCTCTTCGCTGCGAAGAGGCGGATTCATCTTGAAGCGTCCGTCCTCCTG
>CACYEJ010000343.1 GCA_902773395.1 uncultured Ruminococcus sp. | reverse complement strand
TTTTTGGGGTGTTCCGTCACCCGCAAACTTTTGAAAAAGTTTGATCAAAACTTTTATATGCTAGATCTTTTAGATTTTGAGTATAATTCTCTTTTTGACGAATATTTCTACACGTTAAATATCCTCACTAAATAAACAGCCGTGCTTCTCGTATCTGGCAATCTTAACAGGCTTATTGTTCTCATCTACCAACACTACCCGTGGCGGATTCTGTCCTGCTTCTTCCGGAGTCATCGAAGCGTATGACATTATTATAACCATATCGCCCTTTTGTCCTGAGCGTGCGGCTGCTCCGTTAAGACAGATAACTCCGCTTCCTCTCTCTCCTGCAATGACATATGTTTCAATTCTGCTGCCGCTATTGACATTGACAACATGAACTCGTTCATATTCATAAATATTTGCAGCTTCCATGAGATCTTCGTCAATCGTAATACTGCCGACATAATTCAGCTCTGCCTGCGTAATTACTGCACGGTGAATTTTACTTTTTAGCATTGAAATTTGCATTACAATTTTCCTCCCTGAGCAGCATCTTCAGTGAAGAAGTTATCTATTAATCGTGTTGTACCAATATAAACGGCGATTGCACATAATGCCGGACGGTCAAGCATAGGAATCATTTGCATGGTAGCACAATCAACTATTTTTACATAATCAATCCTTGCCAAAGGTTCCGTATTGATAATATCTTTCATCTCAGATATAATAACAGAACAATCTTTTTCGCCTTGCTGTACCATACTCATACCGTGAAAAATAGACTTTGAAAGCACAAGAGCAGCTTGTCTTTCTGCGTTACTCAGATAGGTGTTGCGTGAGCTTTTTGCAAGTCCGTCCTCCTCACGTATTATAGGACAGCCAACAATTTCAATATTCATGTTCAGGTCATCAACCATATGACGAATAACCGCAAGCTGCTGTGCGTCTTTCTTTCCAAAATACGCACGATCCGGCTGTACAATATTAAACAGCTTTGAAACTACAGTACACACTCCTCTGAAATGTACCGGACGGCTTAAACCGCAAAGCTCCTCTGTGAGAACAGTCATATCAACAAACGAAGAGAAGCCCTCATGATACATTTCATTCGGTTCGGGGTTAAAAATAAGATCTCCGCCATTTGCTTCCACTATTGCTGCGTCATGTTCAATGTCACGGGGATAGCTTTCCAAATCTTCCGTAGGACCAAACTGCATTGGATTTACAAAATCTGAAACTACTGTTCTGTCATTATCTCTATGAGAAGCAGCAATCAAGCTTGCGTGACCCTCATGCAGATATCCCATAGTAGGCACTAGACCAACTGTCAAGCCCTCGGCTCTCCATTCCTTAACCTGTTTGCGAACTTCATCAATTGTTTTCACTATTCTCATGACTTAACCCTCCTCGCTTAAAAGCTTCTCTATAACTTCGTCATCTATTTTGTAGGTGTGTTCCTCCGCCGGGAATGAACCGTCTTTAGTTTCTGCAATATACTCCGAAATTCCCTGACGCATTAAAGCACCCACTTCGGCAAATCGCTTCACAAACTTAGGAGTATGACCCGTTGTCATTCCGAGCATATCCTGATATACAAGAACCTGTCCGTCACAATCATTTCCTGCACCAATACCGATAGTAGGAATTACAAGCTTTTTCGTGATTATCCCTGCAAGCTTCGCCGGAATCCCCTCCAAAACCACGGCACACGCACCTGCCTCCTGAATTTTCAGAGCATCTTCTATAAGCTTTTCCGCCTTGTCGTAGCTCTTTCCCTGTACTTTAAATCCTCCGAAAACATTCACTGACTGGGGAGTAAGTCCAAGATGTGCCACAACAGGAATTGAAGCGTTTACAATTGCACTTATCTGTTCACAAACCTCTGCTCCGCCCTCCAGCTTTACCGCATGAGCTCCGCCTTCTTTTATCAATCGTCCTGCATTTACTACAGCATCGTAAACACTGGTCTGATAAGAAAGAAACGGCATATCGGCAACTACAAAAGCGTTTTTTGCACCTCTTGTAACAGCGGCAGTATGATGTATCATATCCTCCATTGTGACAGGAAGTGTATTCTCATAGCCTAACATCACCATTCCAAGCGAATCACCTACAAGGATCGAATTAACTCCACATTCGTCCTCTATCTTTGCCGTTGTGTAATCATAAGCAGTAAGCATCGTGATTTTCTCACCTGATTGCTTCTGCGACATAAGGGTTGCAACTGTGTTTCTCATATTTTCAAAGAACTCCTTTTTTAATGTTATCTTTCTGATATTTCTTCAGATAAAATACATGTTATATTTTAGCACATATATATGAACAATTTATTAACAGAGCTGTGTTAATTAATTTTTATTTTTTTCGCAGCAATGACACCCTGAACAATCTCCGCAGCAATTTCCGTTTTTCAGATTCTTTGTCATTCTCAATACCGCAAGCACCACCATAACAGCAAGTACTGCAATTATCACAATATCAATTGGGTTCATTTAAACCACTCCTATCATAAGCCCTACAAGATGAACAATTAGTGCGACAATCCATGCCAAAACGCATTGCCATACAACGACAATTATCGCCCACTTTCCTCCAAGCTCACGTTTTATTGAAGCGATTGCCGCAACACATGGAGTATAAAGAAGTGAAAAAACAAGCAGACAAACTGCCGAGAGCGTTGTCATTGAATTTGAAATCCCATTGGCATACAGAACATTCAGAGTTGTTACTACGCTCTCCTTTGCCATAAATCCGCTTATAAGTGATACAAGTATTCTCCAGTCACCCAAGCCCAGAGGTTTCATCATTGGCACAAAGAATCCGGTAACACCTGCAAGAATACTCTGCTGTGCATCGTCAACCATATTAAGATGAAAATCAAACTTTTGCAAAAACCATATTGCTACCGTTGCAACAAATATTACAGTAAATGCCCTTTGCAGGAAGTCCTTTGCTTTTTCCCACAAAAGCTGCATAACGTTGCGTGCACCGGGCAAGCGGTAATTAGGAAGCTCCATAACAAACGGAACAGGCTCGCCCTTAAACAAATCAGCTTTGTAGAACAGTGCCGCCAAAATTCCAACATCAATTCCCAGAAAATACAGCAAAAGAATTATCAAAAACGAATGACCCGGAAAAAAGGCGTTTACAAAGAAGCCGTAAATAGGCAGCTTAGCCGTACAGCTCATGAACGGGGTGAGCAGTATTGTCATTTTACGGTCACGCTCACTGGGAAGAGTTCTTGTTGCCATTACCGCAGGCACGGAACAGCCGAATCCAATCAGCAGCGGAACAATACTTCTTCCGGACAAACCGATTTTTCTAAGCAGCTTATCCATAAAAAATGCAACTCGTGCAATATATCCGCTGTCTTCAAGCATTGAGAGGAAGAAAAATAATGTGACAATAATTGGCAAAAAGCTCAGTACACTTCCCACTCCCTCAAATACACCGTCAATGATAAGACTATGAATAGCCTCATTAACTTCTGCATTTGTTAAAGCTTGGTCAACAAAATCGGTCAGCATGCCTACTCCGGCTTCCATAAGCCCCTGAAGCCATGCACCTATCACGTTGAACGTCAGCCAAAACACGAGTGCCATAATTCCAATAAACATGGGAATTGCTGTATACTTGCCTGTTAAGATTGTATCAAGCTTACGGCTTCTTACTCGCTCTTTACTTTCAACCGGCTTTGTAACCGTATCGTGACAAAGGCGAAGTATAAACGAATATCGCATATCGGCTATCGCTGCACTTCGGTCAAGTCCTCTCTCTTTTTCCATTTGGAGAACAATATGCTCAATCATTTCTTTTTCGTTTGTTTCAAGCGAAAGCTGAGATGTAATAAGCTCGTCACCTTCTACTAGCTTGCTTGCAGAAAAACGCAGCGGAAGCCCTGAATCCTCAACATGATTCTCGATAAGGTGACAGATACCGTGCAAACAGCGATGAACTGCTCCACCATGTTCTGTTTTTCCACAAAAATCCTGCCGCATCGGACGCTCCTGATATTTGGCGATATGTACAGCGTGTTCCACCAGCTCATCTATACCGTAATTTTTCGCAGCGGATATTGGCACAACCGGAACACCAAGACGCTTTTCCATTTTGTTAATATCAATACTTCCTCCGTTCGATGTCAGCTCGTCCATCATATTTAGTGCAACAACCATTGGAATATTCATTTCAAGAAGCTGCATTGTCAAATACAGATTACGCTCGATATTAGTTGCGTCAACAATATTAATGATAGCATGGGGCTTCTCATTCAAAACATAATTTCGTGAAACAATCTCCTCGCTGCTGTAGGGCGACATTGAGTAGATACCCGGAAGATCGGTAATCTTCGTGTCGGGATACCCCTTGATTACACCGTCCTTTCGGTCAACAGTAACTCCGGGGAAATTTCCAACGTGCTGCTTTGAACCTGTCAGCCGATTAAACAGAGTTGTTTTTCCGCAATTCTGATTACCTACAAGTGCAAACGTAAGCACTGTTCCATCAGCAACAGGCGTACCACTGCCCTTTGCGTGAAATTTTCCGCCCTCACCTAAACCGGGATGATCTGTATGATGCTTCTTTTCTCTTTGGGCAGGCGGCACATCTTTTTTCTGGATTGGGCAAACCTCAATTTTTTCAGCGTCTGCAATGCGGAGCGTCAACTCGTAATCATGAATTCTCAGCTCGATTGGATCTCCCATTGGTGCATATTTTACTATAGAAATTTCTGTTTCCGGTATAAGACCCATGTCAAGGAAATGTTGTCTGAGAGCTCCATCTCCACCAAGCTTATCTATTTTAGCTGTCTGTTCTATTTTTAGTTCGTTTAACTTCATATATAAACTCCCCTTAACAAATTGTCAATCACTATTATTTTACATTTTTATCTCAAAAAAATCAAGTACAGACAAAAATTTTAAAATATACATTTATAAAATCTAAATATAAAATATGAGAAAAGCACTGCAATTATTCGCAAATACTTATTATCGAAAGCTTTTCTAACCAATTATATTTGGGCTATAATTTGTTTAGTTTTCGCTGAGGGTAATTTATTTTTCTACGCTAATTTGTTCCGTCATCTGTAAACTTTTATATGCTATATCTTTTAGATTTTGAGTATAATAAAAAAACGCACAGCCGTTAAAGGTTTCCCAATAACGACTGTGTTTTATCAAAATAGAAGTCTGTCTAAATCAGTGAGCGAATACTGATTTAGTCATTCTCTTTGTTGTAATCACTGCCATAATAAGCACGGAGATACATTTCCTTGAGTTCGCTCATGAGAGGATATCTTGGGTTAGCGCCTGTACACTGATCGTCAAATGCCTGCTCTGTCATCTCGTCAAGAGTTGCAAGGAAGTCCTCTTCAGATACACCGTAATCTCTGATTGTTGGCTTAATGCCAATTCTAGCCTTAAGATCTTCAACAGCCTTAATGAGGTTCTCAAGCTTCTCCTCATCAGTATTGCCGCCAAGATTGAGGTGATCAGCAATTTCTGCATATCTTGCAAGTGTATGCGGATGATCATACTGGCTGAATGTACCCATCTTTGTCGGAACCTCAGCAGCGTTGAAACGGAGAACATCACAAATTACAAGTGCGTTAGCAATACCGTGCGGAATGTGGTGGAATGCACCAAGCTTATGAGCCAAAGAGTGAGAAACACCGAGGAACGCATTTGCAAATGCCATACCAGCCAATGTTGCAGCGTTAGCCATTTTCTCTCTAGCAACCGGATCGTTAGGACCGTTGTCGTAAGCTCTTGGGAGATACTCAAAGATGATCTTCAAAGCACGGAGTGCAAGACCGTCTGTGTAATCAGTAGCCATGATAGAAGCGTAAGCCTCAAGTGCGTGTGTAACAGCATCAATACCGGAAGCTGATGTAAGACCCTTAGGAGCTGTCATGTGCATATCAGCATCAATGATAGCCATATTCGGGAGAAGCTCATAGTCAGCAAGCGGATACTTAACGCCTGATCTCTCGTCTGTGATAACTGCAAACGGAGTTACCTCGGAGCCTGTACCTGCTGATGTCGGGATTGCAATGAAGAATGCCTTCTCGCCCATCTTCGGGAATGTGTAGATTCTCTTTCTGATATCTACGAAACGCATAGCCATATCAAGGAAGTCAGCCTCCGGATGCTCATAGAGAACCCACATAATCTTGCCGGCATCCATTGCAGAACCACCGCCGATAGCGATAATTACATCAGGCTGGAAGGATCTCATCTGCTCGGCGCCCTTCTGT
>CACYEJ010000342.1 GCA_902773395.1 uncultured Ruminococcus sp. | reverse complement strand
AGAGTGTGGAGTTTTGTAAGCCTTTACTCAGGGAGAAATTCTGATTATTGATTATTATTTATATAACGATTTATATAACGATTTATATAACGAAAAGAGGTGTGGTTGGTGGCGTCAAAAAAAGATGATAATACTAAAAGACGTAAAAGCAAGGGTACGCTTCCTTTTGGCTGTTCGTCAAGAATTGTTGTGTGCGCGGTGATATGCCTGCTGTGCTGTGCGGCGGTGCTGGTTGTTGCAAAGTGGGACGTGCTTTCGCCGGAGGGAGTTTCGGAGTGGGTAAGCTTCTCAGATTCAACAAAGTCTAGCTTTGATATAAAAATTTCCGGAACATCTGTGCTTGAGAAAAACTTTCAGGCGGTAAATAACGGCTTGATGTACCTCAGCGATACGTCCGTTGTCCGGCTTAATCATGACGGTGAGAAAATTTACCTTAATCAGCATAACTTCACAAATCCGCTTTTAAAATCTTCGAGTACTCACTCGATTGCATTTAACGAGGGCGGTGCAGATTTTCGAATACTTTCCGAGAAAGGCGAGCTTTACCGTGGCGCTCAGGGTACTTCCATAACCGATTGTGACATTAACGATATCGGCATTTATGGGATTATCTCCGATCAGACAGGCTACCTTGCAAAGCTGTCTGTGTATGATAAAAATAATGAGTATATTTTCGGCTATTCGTTTAACGATTATTATGCTGTGTCGCTGTCGCTCAGTCCCGACGGAAATATGGCTGTCGTGGGCGCAGTAAATACTATTGACGGTCAGTTTGTATCTCAGGTGTATTTGCTTGACTTTACAAGGTCAGACCCACTGTATGTTTATACGTATGAGGATCAGATTGTCTACGAAGTTAAGTTTGTTGAAGAGGATCGTTTTGCAGTCGTTACCGATTCGCTTGTGTCGGTGATTCAAACCGACAGTGGAAAAGAAGTTCCATATAGCTATGGCACAAGAGTATTAACTGCATATAATGTATCGTACGGAAATAATATTGCGGTATCACTCTCACGCTCCAATGACCAGCGAGATTGCAGAATTGTAAGCCTTGACACAAAGGGAAACGAAATAGGCGGCTTTAATACGGAGCTGAAAGTGTTTTCCATTGATGTGAAAAAGGATAAAATAGCTGTTCTTTCCTCTAATATGCTGTACATGTATAATTGCTACGGTGATTCGTTCGGACAGTGGGAGGTTGGAAACGATGCAAAGAGTGTGATAATTCCGCAGGAGAAAACAGCGTATATTCTGGGTGTTTCGGAAATACGCAAAATAAGTTTAAAATAGAATAAATAACAAAAGAAAGGAAATGATAAATATGAGTACTACTCTCGATATTTTGGTGATTATTGTTGTTGCTGTGTTTGCCTATTTGGGATACAAAAAGGGGATTATAAGAACATTGGTATCCGCTGTCGGTACTTTCCTTGTAACGATACTTTCAATGCTTCTTTCAAATCCTATAGCTAAGGCGATTTATTTCGGCGGCTTTGACCAAACAATTATCGAAAAGGTGAAAGATGCGTCCACACTTTTGAAACGTTCAGGCTCAGGCTCGCTAATGGATAAGATATTGGAAACTATGCCTGATTACGTTGTAAACGCTCTTCCGTATTTCAATATCACACACCCCCAGCTTTCTGCCGCCGCCGCAAACGGTCCGGAAAAGGTGGAGGCTCTTCTCAGACCTATTGTGATATCGTTTCTCTCGCTAATTGTTTCAGTGGTTCTGTTTGTAATCCTTACCATTGTCGTTAAGGTGGCTTCAAAGTTTATCGGCGACCGTCTGGACGATTGGTCACTCGGTATAATAGACAGCATGCTTGGCGGCGTGATTGGTTTGATTGAGGGCTTTGTGATAGTTCTTATGGTTGCTTTTGTGCTGCATATTGCAGCACCGCATATGGAAAAAGTACCGAAAATTATTTCAAACGATAGTATATCAAACTCCTCTGTGTTTAAGGGCGTTTACGATAGTCCTATTATTGCCGCCTTCCTCGGAGATAAATAATTTTTTGCGCAATACATTTTCACCGGATAACGAAGCAGTAGAATATTTATTGCTTTGAGGTGATGAGGCTTGACCGGGCTTGACAATGCTGCAAAGAATACTAGTTCTGTTTTTTCTGAAAATATTGTGACGGTTCCAAATCTTTTGACGTGTATGAGAATGATTTTGATTGTCCCGTTTGTGCTGATGTTTTTGGGAGGGAATTATACCGCTTGCTTTACTGTGCTTGTGCTTTCGGCATTGACTGATTTTCTTGACGGGTTTATTGCCCGAAGCTTTAATCAGATGTCGCAGCTTGGAAAATTTCTCGATCCGCTTGCCGATAAGCTCACTTTGTTTGCCGTTGGCTTCTGCGTTGCGGCGATGTTTCCAAGACTGCTGCCTATTGTGGCTGTGCTGATTGTCAAGGATTTGCTGATGATTGCCGGCTCGGTGGTATTGCTGAAAAAAGAGATTTGCCCGCCTTCCGCTAGGTGGTTCGGCAAGGCTGCTACTGTGTCATTCTACGTGTCAGCAGCGGCAGCCGTGGCGGCGTACCTTACAGGGGCGGAGATTGCGTGGCTTTTAAATTTGCTGTTTTCGGCTACTCTGGTGTTAATGCTTATTGCTGTGATTGGCTATTACAAAATTTTTAAAAGTTTATTAAATTACAGTTAATATTTATAAGTTAAAATAAAAATATCTATATTCAAACTAAGGAGAATAAAATGATTTGCGTAAGATGTAAAAAGCGTCCGGCGGTTGTGTTTGTTTCAACCGGTAAGGACTCAAATTCGCCAAGCGGGTATTGTATTTCCTGCGCTAGCGAGCTTGGTATTAAACCCGTAAATGACCTAATGGAAAAAATGGGTATAACAGATAAGGAAATTGACCAGATATATGACCAAATGGGTGACTTCCTCAACGAGGACGGCGACTTTGATATATCCTCATTGGGTAAGATGTACTCTCAGGCTTTCGGCGGTGAAGATGCAGACGATGACGGAGCTGATGATGATAACGATTTTGCCCACGGCGCGCCGGCTTTTCCGAATTTTCTCGGAAACTTCTTTAAAGGCGGCAAAACGGATAAATCCGCATCAGCGTCTGCTTCGGCTTCGGACGGAAAAAGCGGTTCGCCCGACAACAGCAAGGTGAATCAGAAAGTTCGCAAGGAAAAGAAGAAATACAAACACCTCACTACATATTGTGAAAATCTCACCAAAAAGGCTGAGGATAATCAGCTTGATATGATTATCGGCAGAGATCAGGAGATAAGCAGAGTTATTCAGATTCTTTCACGCCGCACAAAGAATAATCCCTGCCTTATCGGTGAGCCGGGCGTCGGAAAAACAGCGATTGCCGAGGGTCTTGCACAAAGAATTGCCAGGGGAAATGTTCCTCAGCGTTTAAGAGATAAGCAGATTTATCTTTTGGATTTGACTTCGCTCGTTGCCGGTACGCAGTTCAGAGGTCAGTTTGAAGCGAGAATTAAAGGTCTTACATCAGAGATAAAGGATCACGGAAATGTTATTCTGTTTATTGACGAGGTTCATAATCTCGTTGGTACGGGCGATTCCGAGGGCACTATGAATGCCGCAAATATTTTGAAGCCGGCGTTGTCAAGAGGCGAAATTCAGGTTATCGGCGCGACTACGTTCAACGAGTACAGAAAATATATCGAAAAGGATTCCGCTTTGGAACGCAGATTCCAGCCTGTTACTGTTGCCGAGCCGTCAATTGACGACACTGTTGAGGTGCTTACAGGTGTAAAGGGTTATTATGAGAAATATCATAATGTAACGGTTTCTGATCAGATGATAAGACGCGCCGTGGTTGTTTCCGAAAGATATATCACGGATAGATTCTTGCCCGACAAGGCTATTGATTTGCTTGACGAAGCTTGCGTAAGCGCCGCTTTGAAGAACAAGACAGCGGCTGAGTATCAGTTCCTTACAGCCGAGCGTGATAAGCTCAGCGAGAGAGAACAGGAAATGGCTTCCTCGGACGATATCGACTATGCAAAGCTTTCTCTTATCAGAACAGACCTTGCGCGCATCAACAAGAAGATAGATTCGTTTGATACGTCAAAGCTTGCTACAGAGGTAACAGAGGACGATATCGCTCATGTTGTAGAGCTTTGGACCGGTATTCCGGCGTCAAAGGTTCAGGAGAACGAGCTGAGAAAGCTTGCCGACCTTGACAGTAAGCTAAAGGCTAAGATTATCGGTCAGGACGAGGCTGTAGAGGCTCTGTCCGCCGCAATCAGAAGAAGCCGTGTACAAATCAGCCCACGCCGCCACCCGGCATCGTTTATCTTCGTAGGTCCTACAGGCGTTGGTAAAACAGAGCTTGTAAAGGTGTTGTCGGTTGAATTGTTCGACTCGCCCGAAACGCTTATCCGCCTTGATATGTCGGAGTTCATGGAGAAACATTCCGTATCAAAGATTATCGGTTCGCCTCCGGGATATGTCGGATATGACGAGGCAGGTCAGGTAACGGAGAAGGTTCGCCGCCGTCCGTATTCGGTTTTGCTGTTTGACGAGATTGAGAAAGCTCACCCCGATGTGCTGAATATTCTCCTACAGATTCTCGATGAGGGCAGACTTACCGACGCTCACGGCAGAGTTGTCAACTTCGAAAATACTGTAATCATCATGACGAGCAATGCCGGCAGCGATTTGCATGAGGGAATACTCGGCTTTAATAAAACTGAAACCGAAATGAGTACGGAAAAGGCGATGAAAGCATTGTCGAATTTCCTGCGTCCTGAATTCTTGGCGAGAGTAGATGAGATTATCAGCTTTAACGTTCTTACGGAAGAGAATTTCAAGGATATTTCAAAGCTGCTGCTTAACGAGTATGTTACATCGCTTTCCGAAAAGGGCATTGAATTTACGTATGATGATAAGGCGGTTACCTATATTGCGGAGAAATCCGGCGGCGGAAAGAGCGGCGCGCGTGATTTGAGAAACTTTATTCGCAAAGAGGTTGAGGATTCAATCACAAATGAAATCGTAATGCGCGGCGAGGGCAGCTTTACACACATAAATCTTACGGAGAATGACGGAAAGCTGTCACTCGATGTAAACTAAGAGATTTAGTAATTTGAATTTTTTTGATAAAAATTTTGACGCAGGCGATAAAGTCACCTAACTCAAAAAGTTGGTGTTGGATATGCCTGTCGGGGCTTCCCGACCGTTATGCCCGTCGGGGCTTCCCGACCGTTATGCCTGTCGGGGCTTCCCGACCGTTATGCCCGTTGGGACTTCCCGACCGTATTTCCTGCGGGCGTTGCCCGACCGGTTGTATGAATAGAACTATTCGAGGGTTATGAGTATCAATATATTGTTACGATGTGTTACAATATTTTAAGTTGACATAACCCTCGTTTGTATTCTATAATTATATATGGTTATTTATTTTAATGTCGTTTCCGGTCTAGTTTTCCGGAATTTTGTGGAGGGGTTTATTTTGATAAAGTGCAAGTTGTGTGGTACTGCAAATTCTCCTGATTCCTCCGTTTGTACCGAGTGCGGTGCAGCTCTCAGAATGAGCCGAAGAAGCAACAGTACCGACAGTAACAATGATATTTTTTCCAATACAAAAACAGAAGGTGTTTCCAGAACCGGCGAGCAGAGAGATCTCTTCTCTTCGGGCGAGAAGTACGAGAAGATGAGAAAGGGCGCTGTGTTGGAGAAAATTTATAAGCAGGAGCAGGCAATGGGCGAAGTCACCGAGCTTGAAGAACCGCCTGAGCCTGAGGAGATTAAGCCGATAGTCATAAACCGGCAGTCAAGCTCCGATATCGTAAACAAGAAGAAGCGTTCTTCTCATAAAAAAAGAAAGCCTCAGTCAGATTATAAGATTCCTCAGAGAATAATTGAGCCTGTGGATTCGCAGCTTTTGGGTCATAAGATTAAGCCGCAAACTACTGCAACTCCTGAGGACGATAATAAAAAGGTGGAGCTTACCGCTTCAAACCCAGTTGAGGATATGAGAAAGAATAAGAACTCAAACAAGAACCGTAATGCTAATTCTCAGCAAAAGCAAAATCAGTCTGCCAATAAAAAGAAGTCAGAAAGCTCAGAACCGCAGACTAAAAACAGCAAACCTGCTGCAAAGGGTAAGAAGCCGCAGCCGAAAAAGAACCGTTCGGAGCAGCCGTCTGAATACTCATCAGCAGCAGATAAGCCTAAGCCGAAAAAAACAAACGCTAATGCAGAGAATAAGAACCCAGCGGAAAAAGCTTTTCCTAATGCGAATAATGTAAAGAAAACTAAGCAAGCTGCCTCAGCCGAGAGCAATCCAAAGCCGCAAAAAGCAGAAACAGAGCTTGCAGCTGAAAATGTTCAGCCTAAAAAGCCTAAGACAAAAGAGAACGTTAAAAAGCAGTCAAACAGTGAGCAGCCAAAGTCAAGCAGCTCCGCCGAAACTGTAAAAAGAACTTCTCCCACGGAAAAAAAGCCTGATTCAAATAAGAGTAAGCCCAAGAGCAGAACTTTCGATACTCCCGTAAATGATAAGAAAACATCGTCAAAACCAAAAGCGGCTGGTTCGGCTGTAGCTATAGCTGCTGCTGCCGGTGCGAGTGCTGCGGCTAAAAAAGATAAGCCTAAAAGGACTACGGATAATCAGAAGCTCAAAAAGAATACGGCTAAAGAAATTCCGCAAAAGGATACTTCTCCAAAAGTACAGCCTAAGACAAGCAGCGGCAGGGGCTTTACCGAGAGCGATATTAACTCAAACAGAAACATTGCAGCATTGTCTTATGTAGGAATTCTTTTCTTGATTCCGCTTGCGAGGGCGAAGGACTCAAATTTCTGCAAGGTTCATTCAAGGCAGGGTACAGCGGTGTTCTTTTATTCGCTGATAATCAGCCTGATTACACTTGCAGCCGTTATGGGTCTGCGTTGGCTTGTTCTCTGGGAATTGGGGTTAAGCTATATAATTTACAATATCCTTGCCGGTGCGGTTTTAATTGCTATGCTGATATTAATTCTGGTTCCGGTTTTTTCCGGTGCAGTTGCTGCTTTCAGCGGTGAGTACAGTTCAGTTCCTATTGTCGGGAAATTTGTAAATAAGAAGAATAAAAAATAATTGATATGAATTTTATATGCCGTACAAATCACTGTACGGCATTTTCAGATAATAAATAGAGTATTGCAAAAAATTCAAAAATGGTATAAAATATATTTATGTATTATTTCAAAAACGAATAATAGTCAGGAGTATATATGCTATGAGAAAACTTATTTCCATTATGCTTTCCGCACTTATTTTAGCCGGCACTCTGTCGCTTGGCGGCTGTAACGGGGAAAGCGTTGAAACATTCAATTTTGGCGGCAGCAGCTTTTCGTATGACGCTTCTGAGATTGAAGTGCAGGATACAACGATTACTTCATTTAGCGAGCTTAAGTCTTGTGAGAATTTGACTTCGCTTTCACTTGTGAATTGCGAGATATCCGATCTTTCCGAGATTGTGAAGCTTACAGGCTTAAAGAAGCTTACTCTGAATGATAACCAGATTACCGATATCACTGAGCTTTCAAAGCTTACGGAGCTTCAAGTACTTTCCCTTTCAGGCAACAGTATTGAGGATATCACACCGGTTGCAGCGTTGAAGAAGCTTACATATCTTGATGTCGGCAAAAATCCCGTGAGTGACATTTCGCCCGTTGCGGCGCTAAATACGCTGGAAACTCTGTACGCTGATGAAACGAATATCACCGATATTACGCCGCTTGACGGATTGACAACTATTGAGGAGCTTTATCTTAGCTATAATCAGATTATGGGCTTTAGTGCCGTGTCAACGCTTGAAAATCTAAAGGTGCTTGATTTGCATTCGTCAGGTCTGAGCGGATTGGGTATCATTGAAGATTTGCTCGATTTAAAGGAGCTTTATATAGGAGAAAATCCCGATATCGAGGACTTCTCCGCCGTGGCAACTCTCGAAAAGCTTGAAGTGCTGTATGCGGAAAGTGATTCTATTACAGATGTTTCGGTATTTAAGGATATGCCGAATTTGAAAATATTGTATTTGACGAATGACAGTGTTGAAGATGTTACTCCGCTTTCAAGCGTAGAAACGTTGGAAGAATTGAATATCGAGGGAAATTACGTAGTATCAATGGAGAATGTAGGCGATTTGATGACTGCACTCCCGAATTGTAAGGTGATGCATTCCGATTTGAAAACAGCTTTGGAGCTTGAATTGGCGAACGGATCAAGCGACAATGACCGTGCTGAGGATTCCGATATCGAAAGCGACGCCGACATTGAAACCGATACGGACTCTGATTCCGATACAGACAGCAAAGACGATTCCGATGATGATTCCGACAGTGACGAGGAATTGTGGGAAGATTGGGACGACTGGAAAGAGGGTTACGTTAAGCCGGACTCTTCCGATACAGACGAACTGCCGCCGGGATCATATACGATTACAAATATTACTGAGTATTACGAGTAATATTTTGAATAAAAAATATTATAAAAAAGCCCCCGATAATCATCGGGGGTTAAATTTATTTTAAATAAAAAATCACAAAACAGCTTTTTTAAGCTCCTCAACCTTATTTAGCTTCTCCCACTCAACATCGAGATCCTCTCTGCCAATGTGACCGTAGCTTGCAAGCTGTCTGTAGATTGGTCTTTGCAGCTTTAGATTCCTGATAATCGCACTTGGACGAAGATCAAAAACTTTGCTCACTGCTTCGCTCAGCTTATCATCGCTAACCTTGCCTGTGCCAAATGTGTCAACCATTATCGAAACAGGCTTTGCCACGCCGATTGCATAAGCAAGCTGTACCTCGCATTTTGCTGCAAGTCCGGCGCCTACAATATTTTTTGCAACGTGTCTTGCTGCATAAGCGGCACTTCTGTCAACCTTTGTCGGGTCTTTTCCGCTGAATGCTCCGCCGCCGTGACGTGAATATCCGCCGTAGGTATCAACTATGATTTTTCTTCCGGTAAGTCCTGAGTCACCCACGGGACCGCCGATAACAAATCTTCCTGTTGGGTTGATAAAGTATTTTGTGTCATCGTCAAGCAGTTCGGCAGGAATGATAGGCTTTACAACGTTTTCGATAAGGTCGCCTCTGATTTGATTCAGCCTTACATATGGGTCGTGCTGTGTTGAAATTACAATTGTGTCAATTCTAACAACCTTGTCGCCGTCATATTCAACAGTGACCTGTGTCTTGCCGTCCGGTCTGAGATAGGGGAGAGTGCCGTCCTTTCTAACCTTTGCAAGCTGTTTTGCAAGCTTGTGAGCAAGTGAAATCGGAAGCGGCATAAGCTCCGGTGTTTCATCGCAGGCAAAACCAAACATCATGCCCTGATCCCCGGCGCCAATTTGATTGTCGTTGTCATTCTCACCGTCTTTCAGTTCGTAGCTTTCGTTTACGCCCATAGCGATATCGGGCGACTGATTGTCAATTGATGTGATTACCGCGCAAGTGTTTCCGTCAAAGCCGCATTCCGGACGGTCGTAGCCTATGCTGTTGATTACGTCACGGGCAACAGAGTTAATGTCAACGTAGCAGTCTGTGGAAATTTCACCCATAACGTGAACCATACCTGTAGTAGCTGTGACTTCGCAGGCAACGTGAGCCTTGCTGTCCTTCTTTAAAATCTCATCGAGAATCGCATCGGAGATTTGGTCGCACACCTTGTCCGGGTGCCCTTCCGTAACCGACTCCGAAGTAAATAATCTTCTTGCCATTATGTTTCAATCCTTTCTAATCTTTTCTTTGTACGCCGGTGTTGCTATACTCATAATCATTAAGATTTAGCACTTTTCTTTCTACGATCGGCAATTCGCAAGCTCTTGCCTGT
>CACYEJ010000341.1 GCA_902773395.1 uncultured Ruminococcus sp. | reverse complement strand
TGCCTCTTGGTGAGATAATGCGCCACTATCAAGAGCGTCATTGATGTCATTGATTTTCTTCTGGTATTCATCCAAAGAGTCAAAAGAGTCTTTTAGCTCTTTTGCCGACTCTGCCGCCTCTCTCGCTTTCTCGGCAGCCTTTTCGGAAGCATGCGCCCAATCACTAATTAACTGTATGACTCCAGACAACAAAGCCGATACCACCAGTGACAGCACGCCGTTTAACGCCATTGTTGCCACGCGCAGCCCAATCGTCTTCGCAGTTGCACCAGCCAAACGAAGAATGTAACCACCCATACTTGCCTTGCCGCTTTCTGTGGTCTTAAGGTACTTACCCAATACAGTATTTCCCTCTAAAACACCATCTGCAAATTCCTGGTGGTTGGAAGTACATTCTTCTAAACCCGTATTATACGTTTTGATAAGAGAGCTAACATTTCTAAACGATTTGTCTCCAGCCGCAAGGGCAAGCTGTTTCTGCTCTTCTTGTACAACAAAGCCTCTGACACCTTTTTCTGCAAATTCGGTTGACACTGCATAATCCCGAATTTCACTTGAAACCTTCGGAAAGGAATCGCGAAGAACTTGCAGCCTCGTCTCTTTTGTCATTTCAACACCGGATTCGCCAAGTTTATCAAAGGCTTTTTTGATATTTCCAAGCTCCTTTTTTGACTTTTCAAGATCGTTGAGAAACGTCGGGTCAAACTTAAACGGCTCAACTTCTCCACCAAATGGAGTTGCAATACCACTTCCTGTCGATTTGAATATCAAACTATTAATTGTGTGAAATATGCTTGACTATTTTACACAATGTGGTAAACTATAAATATAAGAAATAGAAAGGTGGTAGTTATCCGTGCCGTCAGATACGCCGAAGAGCCAATACGACTGGAAATCATGGTATTGTCCAATATGCGGAATGATCTCTGGGCAAAAACGGGGAAAATATGTTTGCTGGAAATGCAAGAATTATACCATTGCAACAGAATCAAAACATTACCAATCCTATTATGAAGAGATTGCCAAGGAGAAATACGGAGATGAGGATAAGTGGGATATCGTTCTCACAGAACTCGAAATCTCAAAAAACCCTCAATACAACCCTAACACAACCGAACACAACGCCATTGAAGAATACGAAGAAGAACGTCGCCGAGTCAGGCAAGAAGTCCTCGCAGACGAACAAAGAAGAGAAGAAGAGCGCAGAAGGCAAGCCGAAGCCAACATTCCCCGATGCCCCACCTGCGGCTCAACCGACCTCGAAAAAATCTCAGACCTCAAAAAAGCTACTCACTGGTTGGCTTTCGGATTGTTGAGCAAAACTGCAAGATCGCAGTTCAGGTGTAAGAAGTGCGGGTATAAGTGGTGAGTATTTATATTTAAATCATGGCATATAAATAGCCCTGCATCGTATGATGTAGGGCTAATGGTTTATAGCGATTAAGAATTGTCTTCATCGTTCAGTCCTCTTTTTAATCTGAGAATGATAAAGACCAGGTATTTAATACAAACAACAAAAGATACTACGCCTAACACGAGCGAGACTACTTCGACGCCGATAAAGAACCTTATGACTCCGTTGGGCAATGTAGACAGAATAATCAATAACGCGCAAACTATCGTAACAAGATTTGAGATCATTCCCTCAAACGCAAAAACATACAAATTATCTAAATAATTGTTATCCCATAATCGTTTGATCCTTTTCTTCTCGATTGCCGACAACAATACACTAACACCTGAGAACAAAAAACCCGCTATAATGGCCGATGTTTGAATAGCATTATATTGGAAATCATAAACTAATCCATTTTGAGGAGAAAGTAGTTTGCTAATATCAATTATGTTACCTAACATCAAAAGAATTGGCACAGCAATGCTAACAACAGTAACTACAATAGCCTTTACGTTGTTTTTTATTTTTGTTTTATTCACTTCTCTCCCTCCTATTATAAATTAATAAAGAGATTCATATATTAGCCAATAATTCTCTCTTGCAAGACATGTACGTATTTATTAGTAATTCTTTGAAATCATCAGGCGTCATTAAACCGACATCGCTTTCTTCGAGCGGAACTGTTTTTGTAAAACAATAGCGAACCAGATCATACTCCTGCATTGCATCTCCGTCATCTTTTGCGCTCGCTTTTATTTTCTTTAAATTATTTCCATGCTTATCTATGACGGACGTGATTAGTTCGCCAATTTGCTTTTTGTTACTAAATAAACTTTTTCCGCGAGAAGACTTAATATCAAGTGTTATTGTTTTTGATTTTACACCAGACAATGCATCGAAATCCGAAAAAGGTATACCAAGATTCCTCAACGACTCATCTGAGGGAATCGCAATCTGCACAGAAATCTTACCAATAGTCTTTTTGTTTACCAATAAATTCAAAACTTCATTTGTCGTAATAGCTGAAATCCTTGCATGAATATACCCAGATCCAGCAGTATCCCCATTAAAAAACTCTTTTATAACAGAAATCCTTGGCACACCGTTCATTCCAATATAACTTATTATTTGCGTATTAAGATCTATTATACAGTAGGTGAATAGTTCGAGTAATTGTGTTGGAGACATTGGAACTTTTGCAGACTCCAAAGTATTTACATCTCGCAGCCCAACTGATTTAGAGGAGTTTTGCTGCCCAATTTTAAAAAATGCAATATCGTCAGAACATTCAATCACCTCGACAACATATTCCCCTGTTGCTGTTTTCAGACTGATCGCCTTACTCTTATTCGACAATTCTGTCATGTTTTCTAAGATGGATAAAAAACAATCTTTGAATTCTTGTGTTGTCAAAAATTTCTCCTGATTGTTTTGCTCCGATTTATTTTGTACTAATGAAAGATGATAAAACGACACTTTTCTTTTGATTCCAGACATAACGACCACCCATGTGTATTTAATATCTATCATTATAATACAAGACTGTTCACAATGCAACATTTTGCAAAAATATTTTTAATGGATGGCAATTATTTGGTATATTTCTACCACCCTCTATACCGGAGGGTCAAGCTGATATGAAAGCAAAGGATAGAATCTTCGCTGTGCTATAATATTATTATATCACGTATTATGTACGAAATATTGTATAGCACCAACTGTCATATCTCAGTTAGTTCCGAGCGCATCTTATCATAGCATCGTTGCAAATAACTATGACCGCCTGTTGTCGCTACTGTGGGGGCTTACCTGTCGTCAGGTCTATCCCTGCGAACCCTTGGAGCGCAATATTGTTACGATCTTTTCCCGTCACCGGTCAAGAGTGTAATTGCGTTGTACCAAGTTCCTCGCATATTGAAGCGTTTATCCCATTGTATCGCAATGGGCGTAATATCTAAACTGCCCGTATCCGGTCAGAACTATTATTACTATCGGCATATTCATTTTGAGGGAAAACATTCTATCCCTACCGATGTTTTTAAATGCAGACAAAGAAGTTGCCGCCGCAACAATTAATGTCGGCAACAAATGGAATTTATTAATTACGTCAGACAGCCAGCTAAGAATGTTTGCGCCGCTGGATGTCAAAAAGCTCATGAAATCTGAACTGATAATAGACTGAGAGAATCCTTCAAACGAAGCCTTGAGCTGACCGAGTTTAGCCTTGGTGCTATCAAGATAACTTGAATATGCCTTTGAGAGAGCCCCGGCACTCTGATCCATTGAATCCATTGCGCCGGACGCTTCTTTAAACTGACCAACCAACGAGAAGAATATAGCCTGCTGTCTGGTTCCGGCAAGCGTCTCGGCAAGACCGGCCTGCTCCATCGAAGACATCTTGTCCCACTGAGCAGCAATATCCTTAATAATGTCATAGGTGCTTCTAAACTCGCCGTTTGAATCTTTCAGCGAAACATTAAGGTCTGTAAGACCCTTGACAATCTTCTCGTAATCGGCATCCGTAACAGCTTCTCCGAGTTCGTCGAGATCTGTCTTTGTGTTTCTAATTCTCGCTGCAATCGTTCTTAAGCCAGTTGAAGCCTTGGAAGAATTCTGGATAGTGGTATTGGCAGCCGTCAAGAGAGCTACCGATTGCTCAAAAGAGTTTCCTGCTGCCGCAAGAGCTGAGGAAGCATTCGTCATGCCGTCTGCAATCTGATCGACAGAAATAGGGAATGCGTTACCGGTTGCGATGAGCTTATCCATTACTTGCTCAATCTGGCTTGTGTCAATGTTGTAAGCCTTAATAATTGATGTAATGGCATCTTGAGCCTTAGAGGTGTCAATGTCACCAACATTGGAAAGCATTGAGGTAAACTTTGACAGGTTCAACGATTCGTCCATCGTATAACCGAGTCGTGCATAAGTCGTGGCATTGTTCGTAAGATCAACAACCGAGGAACCGATTGCCTTGGAAGCCTCTAATGCTCTCGCAGAAAAATCACTCAATTCAGAACTTGATATCTTCGTAACGATTCTGAACTGCGTCATAGCGGCATCAATATCTTTTACCGCCGTAAACATATTACGAATTGATCGAGTGGCATAGGAAATAACCCTTGTCACACCGAACCACGTTGCAAATTTTTGAC
>CACYEJ010000340.1 GCA_902773395.1 uncultured Ruminococcus sp. | reverse complement strand
GTATTGACCCTATGTCGGATTGGAACTACATCATTTATGGTTTTAATCGCACTTAAACTATCATCTTATTTCTTTAAGATTCCTAAGGTTACAGGGTACATTGCCATATTTATTCAGTTCAGTGCGAAACTCTAAGTCTACTCATCTCCAAGTGCTCTGTAGTATGTCTGCTTTCCTCAGTATATTATAACATATTTTTACTTGTTTCGTAGAGGATGATAGGTTTCATACCTTTTACGCCTTTGCGTAATGGAAAGGAATGGTCTTATTTATGAATAACAATGAAATAGCAGAATATATAGAAATGGGAAGAATAGCTTTGGAAGCTATGAGCTATGAAGAGGCTAATCGTTATTTTATAGAAGCACAGGAAGAATTGGCTCTTGTCGTTCCTTCAGAGATATCTGAAAAATTGTATGCATTGCTCTGTGCACTTCGCAGCAGACTTTGCTACTTTATAGCAGAATATGATGGCTCCAGGCTTCAAAATGCCCTCAGTATGTTGATTTCAGCATGGGACACGCTTCTTGATGTCACCGAAAAATATGGTAATGTACAGAATATTGCATCTATAGTGGCAGGAACATCGATCGTGTTAGGTACATCTTTGGAGGAAGTTGACTCTCTGAAAAGTACAGCCGTAGATATTTACAACATTGCATGTGAAAATCTCCGTTTTATACGTAGATTTGGAAAATCGACTATAGAACTTGACCTGCAGTTTGCCGAATGTCTTTGTAATGCGGCAATCGCAGGTCAAGAGATACCCAATCGTATAATGCTTGAAGAATCACGTTTAGTTTTGTTACAGGCTTACTCAATTCTTAGAAATAATATGGATTCGATTTTGGCAGATAGGATAAATCTTGATTTGCGGATAATCGAACATGCTCTTAAGATTTGGCCCGTTTCACCTGATTCGGAACGCAAAACAATGGCGTTATCGACTTTTGGTACACGGCTTTCTAAAATATATAAGTTTAATCTCGATAAAATCGCTGTATGGCAGATGCTAGATCATGATCCTGATGAACTGAAGAGTTGGTTTGTGTATAATAACGGCTTTATGATTGGTGGTTTCCCTGAAGGTGTTTTCGGAGATGTTGACGAAAATTTTGTAGTTTCGGCATATAAGTGTCCTCATTGCAATATGCGGCTTTATAAAACGGTTTTCCCAAAAGGTAAAGAACCGGAGCTTTATATTGGCATAAATCGTCAAACGAGCTTTAAGCCGGCAAGAGTATTTGCAAGTCCATGCGGACGTTTCTTTGCTACAAATATGGGCAATAAGATTATAGAGGGACCGACGTATCAGGCTGTATTTGTAACAGGCAACACAAATACTCCCAAAATAAGACAAGAAGAGCACTACTCTCATTGGTGGGAATTCTTTAATGCAATTGGAAATAAAGATCTGAAAAGAAATGAATGAAAAAAGGAAGCAACCTCTTTTATTCCCATAAAGGGAAAAATTACATAACCGAAAAAGTATTTCCACTAAATATCTATACATATAGCAAAGCAAGCCGGTAAAGAGCAGTATACAAACGCTATGATAGGAAAATATGATTTTATAATGACAGCGTTCGGGACTGAGCGTTTAACGGTGGCATGATCGTCAAAAATAATCAAAAAATTTATTATCAAGAAAAAAAACATTTGTACAGCAGTCGGTCATCAACTTAGATATCTGAGAAGAGACCTTTAAATTATCGATAAAATCGCAGTTTTGTACATTGATTACATGAATTATCTCACCAAATGGCAGCAGGACAGACTGAATGTTATTCGCACTCTTTACGCTCAGCAGAAAGAAATGTTCGACACGAACACCAAACGTATTGATGACCGCATTGGGAGTCTTTCGCAGCCTTGGTTACGTCCAATGGTGGTTTAAGTTTATGAAAAAAATGAGGTTTTGTTTGGTTTTGATGCTAATATTGAACAGAAATTATTAAATCCCGATTTGCAAACAGTACCTAAAAACTGTTATAATAGAAGCACTTCAACAATGGAGTGTTTCAAATGTCAAACAGAAACAAGTCACGAAGAAAAACACCATGTGACAGCGTAGATGAATTAACGCAAACACAGGAATTTATTAAGGTGAAATATACTATGGTTTACGATCAACATCACCCTCATGAGGCAGATGAATATGAGATCAATATGATCAATTCTTTTGTACCGAAGAAATGTCCATATTGCTCCGCTCAGTCCTTCACCAAGAAAGGACATATATGGTATACAGAGATACCTTTGCTCGTGCGGCAAAATATTCAAGCCGACCACCAAAACAATATTTTAATCCCGCTAGATACCAATCAGCGAATGGATTGAGTATTGCCTTAATATTTTCGATACGTCAGTTTGAATGCCGATTCATGGAACAACAGGAATGCAATCTCAACCTCAAAGTATTGGGTGATGTCATAAAACAGTTGAATATTCAAAATCACGCCCAAAGAAAAAAATATTAATCTGTAACGTTCGTCAATTAGGGAGTATATCCTTGATTTTTCTGATAACAAAGCCAAAAGTTTTAAAAATAACACCCCTAAACGATAGTCTTATTAGGGTGTGTTGAAATTCAAGTTTTTTCGATGGTTAAGCCATTTTTATCGACTTTACCTCCCTAAAAATCGAACGTTACAG
>CACYEJ010000339.1 GCA_902773395.1 uncultured Ruminococcus sp. | reverse complement strand
TTTGCCAAAAAAAATTTTTATCACAGGGCTAAAACAGACATTTTTACTTTATCAATAGAAATATAAAAACAATATTGGCAGAAAATATAAACGTATTCGACATTTTTTTCACATAATGAATGTTGAAATAAAATTTGCATTATGTTATAATTAGTCTGATTTTTAATTTATAATCAGTTAGTGCGCCTTGTTTTTCTGCTATAAAACAAGGATGTTTGAGGTATTTCTTTTGTTTTGAGTTTCGCCTAAAAATATTAGGTGTTAGGGCATTCCGAAATATTTGTAAGATTTATATGATTTTGAAACATAAAAACATAACAAAAGCATATATACGTTTTTATATTGTTACAAAAAAATATAATCACACTTCAAAATCTATCGGAAACCTGCCCATAAGAGAATTGGGGGTTATTTTACAAATGGATTCATTTACCGAAACATGGTCACTTGTTTGCGATTACTGCAAAAATAAGATAACAAAAGTGGCATTTCAAACATGGATAAGCAGAATTGAACCCAAAGATATTGATTTCGACATAATTCAAATTACGCTGCTTGTTCCTAATGAGTTTCACCGTCAAACTGTAACACGCTGCTACATTTCATTGCTTGAAGAGGCTTTTTTGGAATTATTTGGTCAGCATTTTACGATAAAGCTGATCGTTCCTGAAGAAATTGAACGCGTTCCGAAGCAGGCAGAAGAAAAAGCATCAGGTTACGACGATGACACACCTCTTACTTTTGACAACTACATTGTTGGTCCGTCAAACAAATTTGCTCATGCGGCGTCGCTTGCAGTAGCACAAAATCCCGGAGGAGCATATAACCCGCTGTTCATCTACGGTAATTCAGGACTCGGAAAAACTCACCTTCTCCATGCTATAAAAAACGAGGTGCTTGCAAACAATCCCGATATGAAGATCGTTTACGTTAAAGGTGACGATTTCACAAATGAAATTGTTGACTCACTCAGACGAGTAACGCAGGCTGAATTTAGACAAAAATACAGAAATGCAGACATTCTGCTCGTAGATGACGTTCAGTTTATCGGAGGAAAAGAATCTACACAAGAAGAATTTTTCCATACATTTAATGCGCTTTATGAAGCAAAAAAGCAAATTGTATTGACATCTGACCGTACACCAAAAGAAATAAAAACACTTGAAGAACGCTTGCGCACAAGGTTTGAATGGGGTCTTATAGCAGATATTCAGCCGCCCGACATAGAAACAAGAATAGCCATTTTAAAAAGCAAAGCAGAATCTCTTGATTTTGTCATTCCGGATGATATTTGCGAATACATAGCAACAAAACTGAAAACAAACGTTCGTCAGCTTGAGGGTGTAGTAAAAAAAATAAAAGCAAAAAGCTTTTTAAACGGAGAAAAGCCTTCTATTGCTATTGCGCAAGAAGTAATTTCGGACGTTCAAACAAATGATATTCCGATCCCGGTCACTGTAGAAAAGATCATCGAAGAGGTCGCCAGAACCTTTGGAGTAACTGCAGAAGATATCCGCTCGGTAAAAAACAGACGTGCGCCTTTGAGCAATGCGCGTCAGGTCGCAATATATGTTGTAAGACAGGTAACAGGTCTTTCTATGACTGATATAGGCAACGAATTCGGAGGCAGACACTATTCTACTATAGTATACACAATGCAGGAAATGGAGAAAAAAATTGAAAAAGACTCTAAAACAAAAGCTATTGTAGAAGATATTATAAAAAATATACAAGATATGCAGCAGTAAACAATAAACCAGTGTTCATATTTTATTCATAAAGCGTTCGATTGCGATCTGTAATAATCAGAAAAAAATTCCACATATTCTCAACATTCAACATAGAGCTATAAACATTATCCACATATGCTCTTCTGCTTATGTGGAATATGTGGATTATACAAACAAATCTTTATGATAAAAATTTCCTGAAAATAAGAGACTTTAAACGAGTTTCCAACATTTCCTTGCTGCCTACTACTACTACTAAAAAAATATATATTACCTTCTTACTTTTTTATTGTTATTATAATTCAGCTGTCCATACGGCAGCTGTTCGAATTTATCGTTTTGCTTAATTGAGAACTATAAAGGAGTCATAAAATGAAAGTAACTTTTTTAACTAACGAACTTGTGCAGGCTGTAACAAATGTTCAGCGTGCAGTATCAAGCAAAAGTACAATACCTGCGCTTGAAGGTATTTTGATCAAAACAAAAGAAAACTGTGCTATTTTGTGCGGCTATGATCTTGAACTCGGAATACGCACACAAATAGATGCAAACGTTATTGAAGAGGGCGAAATTGTCTTGAGTGCAAAGCTTTTTTCAGAGATAGTTCGCCGAATGCCCGAAGAATATATTACGGTTGAAACCGATGAA
>CACYEJ010000338.1 GCA_902773395.1 uncultured Ruminococcus sp. | reverse complement strand
TGGTGCGGTTGATCAGCGCAATCATGCCCGTCTTGTCAACATAATACGTCTGCAAGGCTTCTTTGAACGCTTCATTGCCCGGATTTATATGCTTGCCCACAAGCTCACCTCCTGTGATGGAATGGGTGTGATACGGATAATGATATTATATGATACCATGGAGAGATTGTCAACAGAACAATGTTATAATGAAAATATTCTAAAGCTAATCAAAGAGCATTTATATAAGGAGTTCTTGAAGAGAATTCTTTTTTTTAAAAACTGTTTCATCAACGATGTTAAACTTAGACCATATTTTATCAAAAAAATGGTACACGATAAAATCATTTTCCCCGCAGTCAACAAGTGGTATTATTTGATTTGATTTGAAATCAACATGAAGCTCTTTCTCAGCGTTTATAATCTCATCAAACGAAAGAATTCTGATGTTGTCATCGAGAAAAACAGTTTTATTTGAACCTGAAATCATTCTTTGAATAATATCAGGTAATTCAGTTCCATAAACAGAATTAATTATTCTTACCTTCTTATCATCAATTTTGAATGTAAGTAATTTTTTCAAGTATTCATTATTTGTCATATATTCATTTCTCCTAAAATCTGGCAGATTTTATTGTACGGACTATCGGGTGAATGTATTCCCTGCTTATCATAGTGAACTTCAGCGTTGAGTGGAGTAATATTACTTACTTCGTTTTTTCCTCCTAAACTCAATGGATGTATATGATGAGCATCATAGTCGCTTCCCGCTTTTCTTATCAGTTTACCATTTGCAGAATAAACATCACATTCATATTTTGGCCATGATCTACCGTTAACGATTTCCCATTCATGTTTTAGTTGATTTTTTTTATCATCAAACTCTTCACGCATCTTGGCATTTTCTTCTGGCGTTAAGGTTTTTAACTCTGATGAATCAAATGGCTTATCTGCAATTGTATCAGGACATTCAGACTTGTTTTTTAAATCATCAAAATATTCATTGAGTTCTTTCTCAATAGTTTTCTCGATATTATCTTTCTCATCAAACAATTGTTCAATGTATTTTTTTGCAAGATCAGGAGTAATACTTCCTTCTGGCTTTATTTCTTTGAAATTCGCCGTATCAGAAACTACTGCTTCTGCAACTTCCACAATTTTTGAAATTTCTAACATCAAAACACACCTCCTTCCGATTGGTATATTTCAGCAAATCGACAAAGAATATCGTTGTATGAGGAATCTCTTAATGACTGTTCATAAATCAATAGTGCCATAACAAGGTCAATTTGTCGTATAGAGTAGTCCTTAACTGATGGTGAAAGGTTATCAGCAACAGAATGTACCCATTCGGATAGATCACGACATTTCCGAGAGGCATTTACGGCCTTATCAGCTTTAAGGAAGTCATATACCAATGTGCGAAGTGTTTCCATAGCTCTTTCCGACTTTGATGTGATATAATCAATGAAATCACATTTAACACTTGTATCCAACTTTGACCTTAGAATATCCTGCTTTAATCGCTGAATATCAACCCTGTCTCCTTTTCTGTAAATCTCCTTGGACATAATGCATTCTAACAAAGACCGTGAAACCTCATCGCTATTCACAGTTTGCTTATATGGGCTTTCCTTTGTTGAATGAGGCAAATCATAACGGCTTTCATATTTATCTACCTTGCAAAGAACAGGTTCAAGCCACTCATTCTGATAGACTGCAGCAACACCCTTTTCCAACCGAGCTAATTCCTCAATCTGATGATCATTCAGTGCAGCGGCTTTTCCCACCAATTCTCTGTCAGCGAAATCAGGCAGGCGCATGATAATCTTGGTATTTGTGTTGCGAATGACGCTCATATCAAGCAATCCGGGGGATTGATCTGCAATAATAAAACCTTCTCCGTAAGTGCGCATTTCAGCAATGGAATTAGCCAGCATCTCAACGGATTTACCCAAAAGGTTTGCTCCTTCGGTCACTTGTTCTGTAGAAGTCCGTTTGAGCAGGTTGTGTGCTTCCTCCAATACAGTTACATGCTTCAAATCGGAATTCGGCAAGGATGCGTCCATGCGGTGTTCCTGCAATTTCAACACCAACATACCCATTATCAAGGCTTTGGTTTCAGTGGAACCGACTCGACTTAAATCGACAATCACATTTTCATCAAACAACTGTTCATCGGAAATATCATCTGAGGAAAAAATCAGACCGTTGATACCGTTAGTCAATGATCTTACTCGTGTTACCAGCGAACCAGTATAGTCTCCCTTATTATCCGCCGAATAATCACTCTCTGCAAGTACAGCTTTGATTTCTTTCAACACATCGACAAAGGTCGGAAACAAATGGTTGTCATACTGATTGGTTGATTTCATCAAATCCCAGCCTGCTGCAACATAAGCTCTTTCTACGGAATCCTTTAAGATAGCAGGCATAGCCGCATACATCGGCCAGCAGACATTGAATATTTCCACCAATCGATCAATATGCTCCAGAACATGAATATCTTTCGGAAAACTGAAAGGATTAATGTGCAAAAGATTCATGTTGGCAAGATTGGGATTGGTTCCATAAACCGATATATCAGACCTACCGCCGAATACAGTTTTATATTCCCCTTTAGCAGGTTCGACAACAAGAAATTTAACCTTTTTATCTGACAAACGGTCAAGCATGGTATATATCGTATTCGACTTTCCGGATCCGGTTGAGCCAGTAATGAACGTGTGCATAGCAAGACTTTTTACAGCTAATTTGACAGGCGTATTTGTTTCCTGCCCAAGGTCAAATACCTTTCCAAGAGAAATCGTCGCTTTTTGGGAATTTTCTCTTGTAATTACTTCCTTGGCAAACGCAGCATGTTCGGTAACAGGCAACCCTTTGACGGAATGGCGTGGCAATCCCATATGAAGCGCCAATTCTTTAGTACTCACTAAAGCAGATGGAGTCACTTCAACATATCTTTCTTTATCATAACTGAATCCTTTATATATAAAATGAGGATGCAGAAATTTTTGAATATACGGAAGTAAAAGGATAACAGATTGCTTGTTTGACCATGAGTTAATCGCACTTCGTTCAATTCCACTGTTTTTTCCTTCAATAACTGCTTTATAAATGTTGGCTGCCGATTGGGATTCTGATGCCGTTTCTGCTAAGAAATAAGCTGCAAAATCCCACATACCGAAACTCTCACATTCTTCTATTCGCTCAATATGTTTCTGTATTTTTTTCATTACAGGTTCTAATGTCATATCTTTAGCATTAAGGGTAATTGCCTTTGATGTTCCCAGCATATCAGTAACAGAGTTTCCAACAGAAAAATTCAAGGTTTCCCCAATATTGTGAGAGTAGCTTTGGTTTGAACTGACTGCCTTGCCTTGTGATTCACTATCACTCTCACTTGTACCAGAAGTAGTACTTTCACTACGACTGGTCCCTTTTGAATTACTAAAGCCATGCGACAAGGTATCTGAAATGGTTACTGAAGAAGATTTCGTATAACCTGTACTGCTTGAACTAGATTTAGATTTTGAGTTTGACTTTCCTCCTCCGACAACAGCTATACTGGCATTAACATTTCTTCCTTTTGTTGTGGTGACACTGATGCTTTCCGTCTTAGTTTCACTTTGCGATGTTGAAGTTCCATCTGTATGTGCTGAATTCTCCGTGTCAGTATGTACTTCATTTACTGTATCAGTCGTACTCTTTGCATCGTTTTTTCCGACAGTATGCGCAGTAGTACTTGTATCGGTTTCTGAAGTGCCATGCATCACTGCGTCAGAGGTTGTTGTTCCCTTACCACGAGTTACGGTGTCAGAGATACTTTTGCTGTCAGACTGAGTAAAATTCATCTGCACATTCGCAAAAGGAGAAATCTGTGTATAAATTTGTGCGTATTCTAGCTTGCGCTCCATTAATTCTTCATAGCTAAGATTATCGGCAATGAAAACAGCTGTATAGCTTTTTCCCTGCATAATATAGACAAATTTCTCAAGCCCTTGAATGAAATTTTGATTTGTAACCGTTTTCTCTTCTGAATTGTAATCCGCCACACAGGTCACACTTGATATGCTCCCCGCCTTGATGGATTGCATATCTCGTTTCATATCTTCATCGTAGTACTCTGAAATCCTACTTCCAGGAAAGAAACCAAGCAAACTGTTTTTCATCAGTTGAGCAAGCGTACCAGGCGAACGGTTGTCATTAGGTCTTGCACCTATGTAAAAGTCTGTTGACTCTCCATTGCTCTTCAACATCAAAACCACCGTACAGGGCTTATTTGACAAAGTGCCAAACACCATCGCAAGCTTGTCCACAGAGAATTCGTCCTGCTGATAAACCAATTCGGTAATTTTATAAAAAAGAGTTTCCTGTAAATCACCATAAGAAAGGGAATCCATATGAATGATTGGTAGCTCGTCCAACCTTGTAACATAGCCTTTCATTACCTCTTCATCAATAATTTGAAGACAATTGGTCAAATTCTCCTGTAAAGCAGATAGATCCATCTCCGAGGAAGAGAGTAAGTCACTTGCGTTTTTTGCTTCAAAAATATCTAAGGGTATTTCTTCTGAGGATATTTTTGAGGTGTTTCCTGAGATGTTTTCTGAAGCATTTTCCGAGTTTTTTGGTGTGTTATCGTAGTTTTTCTTTTCAGTCATATCAATCTTATCGATAGTATCAACAGAAGGATTTTTTTGACGACTGGAAACAAATTCTTCATAATCCATCGAAATTGACATCCTCCTTGCGCGAGAAATATAAATATTGACGGTCATCAACAAACCGTATTCTATAATGG
>CACYEJ010000337.1 GCA_902773395.1 uncultured Ruminococcus sp. | reverse complement strand
TTTTCTCGAATTTCCTCATTAATGAGAAGTTCCTTGTTGCTAATTGTTAAGCACCTCCAACCGAAATATCAATAAAAAACGCAGACGATATAACCGTCTGCCGCACAACACTAAAAGCCCTCTATACTAAAACATACAGAGAACATCATAAGTATTGACCCGTGCAGACGACACCCCACAGGTGAAAGCATCAAACGCTTTGCTTTATTGTTCTTTAGTATTCTATCATTTTTTCCGTCTTTTGTCAATACTTATTTTTAATTTTTTTAACGGTACACCATTATATATATTCCAGTATTATTGATTTATGAAAAAAACAAGAAAAAAAGATTAACACCACTCTGCACGCAGAAAAATATCAAGCAAGATTTTATAGATTTATTACGTAAAAATGTTCCCGACAGCCTAAACAGATGTCGGGAACTATTCGAAAGGAGAAACATGAAATAAAGGAATCTTTTATTTATTAATGAAGCATCACACTGAAAAAATCAACCCTGCTGACCATTTGCTTCAGCCTGACCCTTCTGATAGAGTTTTGCATACTTTGGATAATTTTTATAAAGTGTGCCGTACTCTTCCTCAGTGATTTCTGCATACTGAGCCTCCTCAAAGAAAGGAGTCATTGTTTTGATCATCAATCTGCTGTCAATGAAAGCCTTTGCAGACGAGCATATAAAATAGCCAACAGCAGCGCCGGCAAGACCACCGGCAATTGCACCGTAAGCAGGAGCGAGAATTGCCGCAGCAATTGCACCGATGAAAACAAATGTTACAGTCATGCCAACAATCATATACAGCGCAAGCCACATAACGCCCAGTGCAATCCTTTTCCAACAGCCGTAGAAAATCGCAAGACCATCGGCAGCGCTTGTATACAGCGACTTTCCGTCACGCCAAAACGTATAAGCAAGGATCAAATCATAGGCATAGCTTAAAGCCATACCAACAAAAATCTGAGAAAAAGAAATAAGCTGACCAAGCACCGGAACGCTTTTCTTATGTTCAGCGTATGTATTCAAATCTTTTTGAACCTGACCTAAAGCACTCTTCACAGCACGGCTGTAAAGAAAATATTCATTACAGGTAGGAAAACGATATTCAACGCTTTCTTTTGCCATAGAATTCATATCATCAGGTATAACGCCGGCAGACACTGCATCTGTTACTATAGCCACATGAGATGCTTTGTATTTATATCCCAAGAAAAATTGTATTCCAAAGCCAAAGCCTATTGTCACCACTACCCATATTATGGTACCCACAAGTCCAACATCTTCGCCTTTATATATAGCCGAAATAATTTTTAGAACAATTAATGATGCCACCATTGCACCCAACGGCATTAGCATTTTAAAAAATACGTATTTAAATGTTTTAGAAAAAATTTTCTCAGGAGAAAGTTTATCCATATTTTTTGCCTCCAATAAAGTTTGATTTTTTGATTCGAATGTTCGTACTCATATTATACCACATTATTCACATAAAAGTAAATATCCTTTATAAAAATTTATTTACAAATGTTAGACTTTTTTCGGTGAAATTTATTTACATTTTTCTAAATTCAAACATAAAAGCTTTATATTTATCAATAATATTCAAGAATTAAATCTTTCTTTCAAAAAAATCGTTAATTTTCCAATAGATTTTTATCACGCTTTATGATATAATTGGTTACAATCATAAAGCATCAAGGAGGAGTGTTAGTGCCAAAAATAAAAAAGAGGTATACAATCGGATTTGTCGTTCTTGGATTAGCCTGTCTGTTGGGACTAATCTTTGAATATGTAGTCATAATGTTTGAGCAATTCGTTTATAATAAACTCTATCGCCAATTCACCATAACCGAAAGTATAACCCATTGGTTAATAATCAGCGGACTGTGGGGTATTTTGGGACTAGTTCTGTTCTACGTAGCAGCAAGGGTATACGGATATAATTTTTCAAAGAAGAAACACTTTCCCTCTCAGCAAGGCTGGATTGTTTCGGGGCTGCTTGTGCTTAGCTCGTTCGGACTAAAATTCCGCATTTATTCCGGCTGGAAAATCGCTATTGACTTCAAGCAGTCGGGTTGGTTTCAATTTATTTTCCAATCTGTCTACTGTTTGTTTCAGGCAATAATTATAATAATGACCGTAATATATATGCAGGAAGCAGCCGAGCGGCTTTTGCGGCACTACAAAATCAAATCTCGACATCTGCCTTCTGGAGGCATTATTCTCGCTGCAACATGGGGTGCGGCACATCTGATAACAGAAACTAAACTGTTAATCGCCGTCTGTTATATCATACTCTGTTTGCTAATTGGAGCAGCACATTTGGCGGCAAATAAAAATTTTTACATTTCATATATTCTTACAGTTCTGATACTTCTTGTATAAATATTTTTTACGGAGCAAATCGCATGACGGTTTGCTTCTTTTTGTCTATAAATGTATACAAACGCATTCACACACCAAATATCTTTTTTTATATTATACACAAAATTGAATGAACTGTCAATAGTGAAAATGTATAAATATATAAATTTAATTTTTATTATCAAGAGGTAAGAAGAAATTTGAAACATAAAAACATTGTTGTTTAGGTGTTCATTATTTATACTCGAAAGCGTTAAGATGTAGCACTTATCTTTCTCAGACCGGCAATTCGCAAGCTCTTGCCTGTTTTTCTTTAAAACGGAAGATTTTATTTATTGATTGCTTTATTTTGTTGATAATTGCTCTATCATAGTTTGTTTAGTTTCGCTGAGGGTAGTTAATT
>CACYEJ010000336.1 GCA_902773395.1 uncultured Ruminococcus sp. | reverse complement strand
GCTTTGCCCTGTAACAAGCGAGCAGGCAATTACAGTTTCCTCAGGAAACAACATCGTTGAGATATCTATTCCAAAGGTTATTTCCGGCACAATCCCCGGAACAGTAGTGACCGTCAATCAAAGCTCCAAGACAGAAGGCGGATTAATGGTGATTAAATGTGACTATATGGACGCACGTCTTGCGAGAATTCGTCAGGAGGATATCACTATCAAAACGAATACCTACAGCGGAATAAGAGTCAGCAGAAAGGCAGTCCATGAGGATTATATTTCCGTGCAGGATTATGACGAAAACGGCAGTCCAATTGGAGAGCCGCACCAAGAGAAGGTTCAGGGTGTGTATGTTATGTTTGGAAGAAGACTTAATTTCAAGCAGGTCAATATTTTGTACTCCGAGAAGGATTTTGTGATTTGCGATACCGACTTAGAAAATCCGGCACTACTAAACGGAGAAACGGTTGAGCTGTATGATGAGGTTGTCGTTCAGGGAAAGGATCTTTACAATGGAAAACTTATCAAGTAATTTAAGTGAAAAGCTTAAAAATGTTGAATATAATTACAGCGTAATTGAAAATAATATAAATGAAGCTGCTGTAAAAAGCGGCAGGTGCAGAGAGGATATCATCTTTCTTGCTGCGACAAAAACAGTTGAGCCGGCGGTGATTAATCATGCAATCTCATGCGGTTTGAAATATATAGGAGAAAACAGAGTTCAGGAGCTTCTCTCAAAGTATGACGAGTATGATTTGTCAAACTGCGATTTGCAGTTTATCGGACATTTGCAGACCAATAAGGTAAGGCAAATTGTGGACAAGGTGTCGCTGATTCAGTCTGTTGACAGCGTAAAGCTTGCATCTGAAATTGCAAGACAAGCAAAGCTTCACGACAAGACTATTGACATTCTTGTTGAGGTTAATATAGGCAGAGAGGAAAATAAATCCGGTGTTATGCCCGATATGCTGGAAGAATTACTTTATCAGATAAAGGATATTGAGAGCGTAAATGTAAAAGGATTGATGGCAATACCGCCAATTTGCGAGAGTAAATCTCAGATATGTAAATATTTTGAGAATATGTACAGACTTTTTATTGACATTTCGGCGAAAAAAATAGATAATATTTCTATGGAATGTCTGTCAATGGGAATGTCGGACGACTACGAAGAGGCTATTCTCTGCGGTGCCAATATGGTGAGAGTTGGATCGGCATTGTTTGGAAAGAGAATTTACCCAAATCAACTTTAACATAAAATTATTAATGCAAGGAGTTTTGAGATATGGGAAATCTTGTTGATAAACTAAAACAAATGTGGAATACTCCCGATGATGAGTACGAGTATGACGATAAGTACAATGAAGCAGAGGCTAAGAAGGAAGATACTAACAGTGTCGAGGAATATTATGAGGACGATACCCCTTCAAGGGAGTCGCCGCGAATACCGTTTATCGGCAGTCAAAATAATAAAGTTCTGAATATCAATACAACAACAAAATTGCAGGTGGTACTGTTTAAGCCGGACCGCTTCAGCGATGAAACAAGAGCTATTGCAGATGAGCTGATGAAGCAGCACACTATAGTTTTGAATCTCGAAAATACCAATAAGGATAATTCAAGACGTATTATTGACTTTCTAAGCGGTGCAGCTTATGCAAGCCGAGGAAAAATTAAGCGTGTGGCAACCAGCACATTTCTGATTATTCCAAGCAGCGTAGGCATGACCGGCGATGATCTGCTTGACCAGCTTGAGTCCAGCGGCTTTTATATCTAATGGATATACATTCTTTAGAGGAAAAGCAGCTTGCCGCTCAGGTGAAAAATCTTGCGGAGCTTTGCGAAAAACATTATAAGCCTTACTACTCTGATTTTTTAAACGAGCTGCAAATATCTGCGGCTTTGGAGATTGTTTCTAAAAGCGGCATATCGAATTATCTGATGTGGGGCGGCTATGACGGCGCTGAGAGGGTAATGCTGTGTGTTTATCCTGATTATATGTGTCCGGAGATGTCGGAGTTTCCAATTGAATGTCTGAGCCTTTCCTACAGAAAAACTGATAAGCTTACTCATAGAGATTT
>CACYEJ010000335.1 GCA_902773395.1 uncultured Ruminococcus sp. | reverse complement strand
GCCGCCGCCCTGTTCGGGAACGGAAACATAATGCTCCTCAAAAGTATCATTGTCGATATAGGAGAAGTTCACATCGTAAAACTCCATGCCGCCGAGCTTTTTGAGTTGTTCCTTTACTCTGCGACGCATTTCAAGAGCAAAGCGTATGATCTCCTCGATTTCTTCCTTCGTGTATTCTCCGTCGGGATAGATCAGCTTTACAAGACCGCCGACCATTTTTCTGACAGCAATGGTATCTCTTTGATTAAGGTTCTTGCCGAGCTTGAAATACTTATCAAGGGCATCGCCGTACTGGTCCTTACGCAGCTCTCTGATGAATTCTGCAAGATAGTCGGTGATAAATCCGTAATCATCAGTAAAATGCTCAGGACGGAACTTAGGTATCTCCCAGCCTGGAATATAGCAGTGCATACGGTCAAGAAACGCCGTATCCGTACCCATTTCGGGCGGGAAAGGATCAAACAGGCTTGATGTTTTCAGCAGAACATCAACGCTCTGATTGACGTTGCCGACAAAAACCATTGAAGCCGAAGCTCCGATCTCCTCTTTACCTCTTGCAAAAGAACCCGAAGCCATGTAGTCTTTCATGATCTGTACGCCGTCTTTGTCCTTGAACTTAATGCCTGCGACCTCATCGAAAGCCACACAGTCCCAAAGCCCGACAAGCCCGACCAAGCGTCTGCTCATGTTATAGAACAGGTTTGCGACAGTAGTTTGTCCGCCCGATACAAGGATACTGTTCGGAGAGATTTCCTTATAGATGTGAGATTTACCCGTAGAGCGCGGTCCCAGCTCGCACATATTAAAGTTATTCTCTACAAGAGGAATCATTCTTGCAAGCAAAAGCCACTTTTCTCTTTCGGTCAGCATATCCGGCTCCATACCGATAGAACGGAGAAGAATGTCGATCCATTCCTCTTTGGTAAAGACTTTTCTGCCTTCTTTCAGCTCGTCCATATCCACATAGGGCATCTGGATAGGTGTGAGCTTATTTATCGTGATAAGAGGTGAGCTTTTCTTGCTCTTACTCTGTCCCATAATTGCATCTGCAAGGGCATCGGTGCTGTTGTATTCAAGCTGAATGATACACCAAATACCACCGCAGAGGAGTCGGTCATACTTCTGAGGATAATCCTCCGAAATAGGTACACCGCCAAGTCCGAGATTGGAAAACAGTGCTTCATAGCTGTCCGTTTTAAGGTTCAGAGTGACCGTTACTCTGTCGATGATACTCATTGAACCTCTCTGTCTGAGCTTTGACAGCACCTTTTCCGACTCATCGGGACGGACGTAGTTTTCGGAGAGTATTCTCTTTACCTGTTCTACGCCGTCCTTGATAACGTCCTCATCATCGCTGCTGCAATACTGCCCCAATAGAAATTCAAGAACATATACAGGCACATTTGCGCCTTCCTTGATACGCTTCGTAAGGTCTTTACGGACGATCTTACCGTCAAAACTGTTTCTCAGCTTACGGTAAAGTTCCTCTCTTGTATTACCCTCGTAAAACAAATTATCTTCCATTTATCTATCTCCATTAAAAGCCGAAATCATTAGCCATTGCAATATCGATCACAAAGCTGATACGGCTAAGTACAATGTTATGTTCCTCATCTTTGATAACGAGGTAGTATTTGTCCTTATTGCTGTAAATTCTGTTTTTAAACGAGAAACGCAGCTTCGCTTTAGTATTGATAGGATTGCTTTCTGTACTGTCAGCGTGGAACTGATTTTCGTTCGATACTCTTTCGCCGTCCTCGGCTTCAAAATAAATATGATAGGTTGCAGGTTTCACAATATCGGAAACGGGCTGCTTCTGGAAGAATTCAAGGTTTACACTGAGGTTCGTGATCTTGCTCATGGTCGTGGTCATAGCAATCTCAGAAAATGTAGTCTCAACCTTAGATTTCTCGGTTTTTACATCAATAAGCGGAATAATCATTTCCTGGGGAGAACAGCCGCCGTGAACAAAGTTCAGACCACCGCCCTGAGCCTTGAAAATGTCGGCACTGATCGGGAACGAAACAAACCTTGTATCTCCGTTGCTATAAACATCGTCAAGAGATATACCGTCAATACCGTCCATCGAGATGACCTGATCGCTTACAGCATAACGCTTGCCCATAAAGCCCGATTTAGAGCTTACATCACCGATCTTGTTTCCAATTTGCAGCTCATCACGCTTATATACAAAGCCGTGGTCAGACGTTACCACGAAATGTGTAACATTCGCACTTGTCAGTTTTCGTATCATTGAAGCTATTTCGTCAATAGCTTCATCGCAGGCGTTAAAAACTTCAT